>JBFFVI010000027.1:0-13749 GCA_041570895.1 Gammaproteobacteria bacterium | reverse complement strand
GCCTTCTGCTGTTGAGCGGAATACTGCAGATACATCATTGTAGCCTTCAACATCTGCTTTCGCTGCGAAGTAAAGGTAACGGCGGTTTGCCTGAGATTCACCAGCGAAAGCGTCTTTCAGGTTTTGTTCGGTTTTGCTGTCTTTTAAGCCCATCTTATTATGTCTCCGAATTAGGGTTAGTCAAAAAGCTGTGCAGAGTCTACACTAAAATATTGTTGGATTGATTCTAAATAGACAGAATTGTCATGTCAAGCAAGTAATTTATTTTATCTGTAAATGTTCTGCAATGCTGCTGCATAAGCAAATAGTTTCTCGTAGTAAATGCGTGGTCAGTGTCAGATAAATAAACGTTTGAAAGAACATGGTGCAGATAATCTCCTTGCTCTGGATCAATCCTGGTTGATTATTAAGTGTTTTAGTGACGACAATAATTTATCATTCAGCTTCGCTAATTTAAATTAATCATCATGGCGGCTTGTATCGCCAGTTTTTATTGAGGTCTTCAAATGACACGTGAAGTTGATGTCGCCATTTTGGGTGCTGACAGTGCCGGTCTGTTTGCTTTATCACAGGTGAAACGGGAGACCGATAACTACGTATTAATTAATGGTGGTGAATTGGGAACCACCTGCGCACGTGTCGGCTGTATGCCTTCTAAAGTATTGATTCAGGTGGCGGAAGATTTTCACCGTAAAAGCATTTTTGAGCGTGAAGGCATCGATGGCGCAGAAGAGCTTTCGATCGATATCCCTGCCGCTATGGAGCACGTGCAGGACTTGCGCGATGTTTTTGTTGATCGAACCCTGGGTGTGACCGATGAGCTTGATGAGACGCATTTGATCGATGGCTACGCAAAGTTTATTGCTAATGATACCGTCGAGGTGAATGGTGAACAGATAAAAGCAAAAAGCATCATCATCGCGACCGGGTCTACCCCCGTGATTCCTTCTGCATGGCAAGATTTTGCTGATGATGTCGTGACCACCGATGAGTTCTTTGAGTTAGAAGATCTGCCTGTGTCGATGGCGGTCATTGGGCTGGGTTCGATCGGCCTGGAAATCGGTCAGTCGCTACATCGTATGGGCGTTAAGGTGGTCGGTGTCGATCAACTGGAAACAGTTGCTAAGCTGGAAGATGAAGAGGTTAACCGGCTGGCTGTAGCTGTCATCGGCAAAGAATTCCCTTTATGGTTGGGTCAGGCGGCAATACTGGAAAAAATTGATAATGGCATACAGGTGACAGCTGGTGAAAATCAGCAGGTGGTGGATAAAGTGCTTGCCAGTCTCGGGCGTAAACCAAACCTGGATAACCTGAATCTTCAGGCCACGGATATAAAACTCGATGCCAATGGTATCCCTTTGTATGATCCGTTAACCATGCAGATCGGTGATCTGCCAATCTACATCGCTGGTGACGTTAATGCCGATCGTCCTCTGTTGCATGAGGCAGGGCACGAGGGCCGTGTCGCTGGATATAACGCGGTGCACCAACCGGTAGAAAAATTCAAACGTAAAGTGGCTCTTGGCATTACCTTCTGTGAGCCAAATATTGCTACTGCAGGTGCGCAGTTAAGCGAGTTGAATGAAGAAGATATTGCCATTGGTGAGATACAGTTCTCGCCAGTCGGGCGGGCACTTATCATGGGTAAGAATCGAGGCTTGCTCAGGCTGTATGTACGAAAATCAGATGGCCTGTTATTGGGCGCATGCATGTGCTGTGTCAAAGCAGAAAATCTGGCGCATCTGATCAGCTGGTCGATTCAAAGTGGCATGAGCGTTTTTGATATGCTGAAGATGCCGTTTTACCATCCGGTTATCGAAGAAGCATTGCAGGCAGCGCTATACAATGTGCTGGCGCAACTGGATATTAAGCATGATCTGGTCGAGCTTGAGCGTATTTAGTTTTATCTGTAACTCATCTACCTGTTAGTCGGTATACAGAACGATGGCTGTCATTTAATGCTTATCCAGGGATTTTAACAGGCTGCCATGGACAGGAATGCCATTCGCTGATATCTGTTTATATGCCGCTCGGCTACCTGTCTGCTGCCATAACTCCATGGCAGCAATAGGCTGTAATGCCGGAGCACTGTATTGACGTATGGTCTGCAATAGATCCATCAATAGAATAAAGCTATCTGCCAGCTGCTGGTATAACTCGGCAACGCCCTGTTGAGTCACTTCGCCGATGTGCTGATAGGCGGACCGTCCAAGATCGACATAATAACTAACACCAACCTGCCTTTTTTCTGCAGATTGCGGGTATAAGCCTGAAACCAGCAGGCATTGATCACCTATGTCTCGTAATTGTTCGCTGCGTATGCTGTTAGGAAGATGGTGTGAACTTAAGTAATCAAGCGCCAGAGCTTTCGCGTTGAGCTGTTGATTTTTAGCAAAGCGCATCAGGGTAAAAACCAGATAACTCTGCATCGCTTCATCGAGCTGACAGCCATAATCCTGCTCGGCTTCATGCACCAGCGTATGCCATTGCGATAATTCAGATGAATCCAAAATGAACTGCTTACTCATGTTCTTATCCCCTGTTAGCAAATATTTACATCGGGCAATAGGTGAATTTTTGAGCATTTATCAAGTTATAGCCTTTTTTGCAGGAAACGCCACGTAATCACGCTATATTCGGGCATCTTGAGTTATACTGCGCATCTTAATTAAATAATCAGGCTTTTCAGTTACATGGCTTACGATGTATCAACATTTCAGGGACTTATTTTCGCCGTTCAGGACTACTGGCAAAAACAGGGCTGCGCTGTCTTACAACCACTCGATATGGAGGTAGGAGCAGGAACCTTTCACCCAGCTACCTTTTTGCGTGCCATCGGCCCGGAGCCATGGCGGGCAGCTTATGTGCAACCTTGCCGACGTCCAACGGATGGCCGTTATGGTGAAAACCCTAATCGACTACAGCATTACTACCAGTTTCAGGTGGTATTAAAACCATCACCGGACAACATTCAGGAATTATACCTGGGTTCACTGGAAGCCCTGGGTTTCGATCTGCTGGAACATGACGTCCGTTTTGTGGAAGACAACTGGGAATCACCGACCCTCGGTGCCTGGGGTCTGGGCTGGGAAGTCTGGTTAAACGGTATGGAAGTCACGCAGTTTACTTACTTTCAGCAGGTTGGCGGCTTAGAGTGCCGGCCTGTTACCGGTGAAATTACCTATGGGCTGGAACGTCTGGCCATGTATCTGCAGGAGAAAGAGAGCGTCTTTGATCTGATCTGGACGCGCGGCCCTCAGGGTGATGTTACCTATGGTGATGTGTTTCATCAGAATGAAGTAGAGATGTCGACTTATAACTTTGAGCATGCAGATACGGATGTTTTATTCAAACAGTTCGATAATTGTGAAGCAGAGAGTCAGCGCCTGATCGAACTGGGTTTGCCGCTGCCAGCATACGAGATGGTATTAAAAGCATCACACTCTTTTAACCTGCTTGATGCACGCCACGCCATTTCAGTAACCGAGCGGCAACGGTTTATCTTACGGGTACGAACGCTTTCAAGGGCAGTAGCGCAGGCGTATTACGATTCGCGTGAAGCTTTAGGTTTTCCTATCGGTGCAGATCTTGCAGTAAAAGGAGATGCAGCATGAGCGTAGAGTCTTTCACAGATGATCTATTGATCGAACTGGGTACCGAAGAGTTGCCACCCAAGGCGTTGAAAAAGCTTTCCGAAGCCTTTAGCCAGGGTATCGTTGATGGCTTAAATAAAGCAGGCTTTGAAATCGGTAAAGTTGAATCATTTGCTGCGCCGAGACGACTTGCTGTTTTAATAAAGGCCGTTGCTTCCTCGCAGCCAGATCGAGATATAGAGCGCAAAGGGCCGAATTTAAAAGCGGCTTATGATGCCGAAGGCAATGCGACAAAAGCCGTTATCGGATTTGCAAAATCCTGTGGTATCGAAGTCAGTGAACTACAGCAAGAGGAAACCGACAAAGGTGTCTGGTTGGTGTTTAGAGCGACAGAGAAAGGTCAGTCGTTATCAGAACTGATCGAAGACATAATCAACCAGTCATTGTCCCGGCTGCCGATTCCAAAACGTATGCGTTGGGGCAGCAATGATATGGAGTTCGTGCGACCGGTGCACTGGGTAGTATTGATGCATGGTGAAAACGTTATCGATGCACAGATAATGGGATTAAAAACGGCAGCTAAAACTTTTGGTCATCGTTTTCATGCACCGGGAGAGATTAGTTTAGATAGAGCGAGTGACTATAATGACAACCTTCGTACGCAAGGATTTGTCATCGCTGATTTTGAAGAAAGAAAACAAAACATCAAGCAACAGGTCATAGCTACGGCAAAGCAGCTGGGTGCCGAGGCTGTGCTGGATGATGACCTGCTCGATGAAGTTGCGGCACTAAACGAATGGCCAATTGCTGTCGCCGGTGAGTTTGAAAAAATATACTTACAAGTGCCTGCTGAAGCATTGATCAAAACCATGCAGGACAATCAAAAATATTTTCCTGTAAAGGATGCGGGTGGTGAGTTGAAAAATCATTTCATTACTATCAGTAATATCGATAGTAAGTCACCTGAGAAAGTAAAAGAAGGTAACGAACGTGTGGTCCGACCGCGTCTGGCAGATGCCAAATTTTTCTGGGAGCAGGATCAGAAGCAGCCACTGGAATCATTTAATGCGGCACTGGAAAAGGTCGTGTTTCAGAAACAACTTGGCAGTATCGCAGAAAAATCAAAACGCGTTGCAAAGCTGGCGGAATATGTGGCGACACAGTTGGATGCCAATGTTGAATATGTGCAACGTGCAGCGCTGTTGAGTAAAAGTGATCTGATGACAGACATGGTCGGTGAATTTGCATCATTGCAGGGAGTGATGGGCAAACGTTACGCACAGGTAGCAGGTGAGGCAGAAGAAGTTGCTATAGCACTCGATGAGCAGTACAAACCACGTGGCGCAAGTGACGACACGGCCAGTACTGCAACCGGCCAGATACTTTCGATCAGCGATAAATTAGATACTCTGGTGGGTATTTTTGCCATCGGACAAAAACCCACAGGTGAAAAAGATCCATATGCATTACGCAGGGCATCGTTAGGTGTGTTACGTACCATCATCGAGCGTCAGCTTGATCTTGATCTCAGGCCGTTGATTGCAACATCAGCAAAACTGCTCGCGGACAAGGTTGATGCCAGTAAAGTAGAGCAGGATGTTTTTGATTATATTCTTGAGCGACTGCGAGCCTATTATCTAGATCGTGGCATCATGCCAGATGTATTTGATGCAGTGTCAGCGTTGTCGCCATCGCGGCCGTTAGATTTTGATAAACGTATAAAGGCAGTAACCGCTTTTCGTGATTTATCAGAAGCAGAAAGTCTGGCCGCAGCGAATAAGCGAGTAGGTAATATCCTCAAAAAATCGGCGTCGAAAGAAATCGTGGCTATCGATGAAAATTTACTATCTGAAGAAGCAGAAAAAAATCTTTTCCAGGTTTTAAATAGCCTGAGCCAAACGGTAGAGCCAATGTTTGATGCTGGTGATTATGAATTAGCATTAAGTCAGTTGTCGTCTTTGCGTGAGCCCGTCGATGAGTTTTTTGATTCTGTGATGGTGATGGCCGATGATGAGGCGGTAAGAAATAATCGTATTGCCTTGTTAAATAGCATGAATCAACTTTTCTTGCGTGCGGCAGATCTTTCCAGATTGCATCAAGCATAAATAACAGGCGAAGAACATTTGCAAATGAAAGTTATCGTTTTAGACCGGGATGGTGTAATTAATCATGATTCGGACGATTATATTAAAAGCGCTGAAGAGTGGCGGCCGCTTGATGGCAGTCTTGATGCTATTGCCCGTTTGAAGCACAGTGGCTATACCGTGGTAGTTGCATCTAATCAGTCAGGTCTGGCTAGAGGTTATTTTGATATCGAAGCGTTGTCTGCCATGCATGGAAAAATGGATGGGATGCTGGCAGAGATCGGCGCCCGGATCGATGCAGTTTTTTATTGCCCTCATGGACCTGAAGATGGTTGTGATTGCAGGAAGCCAAAACCAGGCATGTTGTTAGAGATTGGGCAACGCTTCAACGTGTCACTGGAGGATGTTATCTTCATCGGCGACAGTATCTCTGATATAAAAGCCGCATATAGCGCACACGCTAAAGCTATGCTGGTACGTACAGGCAAAGGTGCTAAAGCAGAAAAAATATTACAGACTGAATGTAAGGACAGTGTACCGGTATTTGATGATCTTGCTTCAGCTGTCACTGCGATATTGCAAAAATAGTTGTTATGGAATCTAAACCTGTTTTAATCATTCGCTCGTTATTGTTCTGGCTGGGGTTTGTTTTTAATGTCCTGGTGTTCGGTTTGCTGATCGTTTTATTATTTTTCACCCCCTCTTCTTTCCGTTTAAAAATTGCCCGCATATGGTCATATACCAATAATTTATTATTGAAAATTTTCTGTGGTATCGATTTCAAAGTCGAAGGCCGGGAAAATCTAAATGTAAAAACTGCAATCATATTAAGCAAGCATCAATCCACCTGGGAGACGCTGGCGTTACATTCTTTTACGCCATATGTGCACTGGGTATTCAAGCGTGAATTAATGTATATCCCAGTTTTTGGCTGGGCGCTAGCGTTGACTGATCCGATCGGGATCAATCGCGGTGCGGGCAGCGCTGCCATCAAACAGTTGATCACGGAAGGCAAGAAAAAACTTGATGCTGGCAAGTGGATGATCCTGTTTCCTGAGGGTACGCGTACCGCGCCCGGAAAGACCAAAAAATATAAGATCGGTGGCGCACTGCTGGCGGAGAAGAGTGGTTACCCGGTAATTCCGATAGCGCACAATGCTGGTGAGTTTTGGCCAAGACATAGCTTTATTAAATGGCCCGGCACTATCAGTGTCGTTATTGGCCCTGCAATCGAAACGAAAGGTCGTAGTGCTGAAGAGATTAATAAAGAGGTTTTTGACTGGATCGAAGCTACCATGCAAAAGATCAGTGATAAGTCGCGCTGGAATAGAAAGTAGATCAGAGTTATCTATCGTCGATACAAACTACTCAGCAGATATTAGAAAAAATCATCTTTCATTATCGAGACTATAAGTTGCTCATATTTTAAACAGGTTTTTTGCATTTGTTGTCGTCTGTCTGGCAATCATGTCGGCGGGTTCTTCTCTTAATTCAGTAACGCTCTGAAAAGTGTTTACCAGATAAGCCGGTTCATTTCTCTGTTTAAAGTGCTTTAGATCTGGCTGGTCCGGTGAGTCAGTTTCAAGTAACAATGATGTCAAAGGGATATCTTTGACGACCTGCCTTATTTTTTTTGCATTTTCATAGGTCACACTTGCGCCTACACTGATATAAAAATTCAGATCAATAAGTTGTTCTGCCTGTTCAACACTGCCTGAATAGCTGTGTATCATGCCCTTCAGGTTTTTGAATTTCTTGATCGTCTGTATGACGCTTTCAGTCGCTTTCACTGAATGGATAACTACTGGTAGCTGTTTGCTTTCGGCGATATCTAACTGAGCTTCAAAAAAAAATAGCTGTGTTTCTCTGGCTGCCTGCTGCGGACGAAAGTCTAGTCCGCATTCACCGATAGCGACAGGCCTGCTGGTTTCGATGTATTGATCGAGTTCATCGATGTCATGCTGTTCGTGTTCATTTACCCAGTAAGGATGAAGTCCATAGCAGGCATGCAGCTGTTGATACTGCTGGCAAAGTTGTTTGATCCTGTCCCAGTAAACTTTTTTTGTTCCGGGAATAATTATGTTCTGGATGTTCTTATCTAATGCACGTTGAATGACTTCGGGGCGATCGTTGTCGAAGGATTCAAAATCAAGATGGCAATGTGAATCAATGAGTTGAATAGCAGGCATAAATACTAGTGTATACCGTTATCTTCAATGGCGCACTTGTTCTAAACGAGACGCGGCAGATGTTTTTTTACCCGAAAGAGGGAGTTAGTCTCATTGCCTTCCCTGGCTCTCTGAGACATACGGCACATCTATAGGCATAAAAAAGGCCGACTAATGTCGGCCTTTTTTATGCAGAAGCAATTAATTTATTTTGATCTTTCAATCATCTTATGAATGATCGGTGTCAGGATAAGCTCCATGGCAAATCCCATTTTACTGCCAGGTACGACGATAGTGTTACGACGTGACATGAATGAGTGGGGAATCATGTCCAGGAAGTATGGGAAATCAACGTCGCATTTTGCTGGATCGGTAAATCGAATAACGATAAAGCTTTCATCAGGCGTAGGGATGTCGCGTGCGATGAAAGGGTTTGAAGTGTCCACGGTAGCGATGCGCTGGAAGTTGATGTCAGTACGTGAGAACTGAGGTGTTATGTATTTAACATAGTCGTCCATACGCCGAAGGATGGTTTCAACGATCACTTCTTCTGAATAACCGCGTTCTGCATTGTCGCGGTGAATTTTCTGAATCCACTCGAGGTTTACACTGGGTACCACACCGACCAGTAGGTCAACGTGTTGGGCGATATCGACATCCTCTGTAACAACGCCGCCGTGCAGGCCTTCGTAGAACATGATGTCAGAGTTAGGCTGAATTTCTTCCCACGGTGTGAATTGACCTGGTGTTAAACCTTCGTATGCAGCGGCCTCTTCGTCGCTGTGCAGGTATAAACGTTTCTTACCGCCACCGGTCTCACCATATGTTTTGAATAATTCTTCCAGTTTGTCGAACAGGTTGGCGTCGGCGCCAAAGTGACTGAAGCGATTATTGCCTTCAGCTTCAGCTTTTGTCATAGCTTCCTTCATCGCAGCGCGATCATAACGGTGAAAACTGTCGCCCTCGATGATGACGGGATTAATCTTTTCACGGATAAAAATTTGCTCAAAGGCGTGTTTGACTGTAGATGTGCCTGCACCTGATGAACCAGTGACCACAACAATAGGGTGTTTCTGAGACATGTTTAATTCTCCAAATTACTAAAATTCTGTATAGCAGGCAGCGTAAGGACAGGTACTGCGCTGAAAAAAGTGCGCTATTGTATCCTTTTTTATCAAATTATAAAAATCCGCATGCCTGATTTATATTATTCATATATAAATCAATGGATTATGTTTGGCATGGCTGCGAATGTGCTTAAGTTTTCTGGTAAATTAAATCCCAGACGCCGTGGCCGAGTTTGAGTCCGCGGCGCTCAAATTTTGTTTCGCAACGATCTGCTTTATCCGCTGAAAAATGGCCTGCACCAGATATATTACTAAAGCCTTCGGCCGCATCCATCTGTAACAGCATCTGCTCGGCATAATGTTGCCAGTCAGTCGCCATATGGAACAGGCCACCGGGTTTTAACTTTTGATGGATGAGCCGGATAAATTCGGGACTGATGATGCGACGCTTATGGTGGCGTTTTTTATGCCATGGATCAGGAAAAAATAGCTGTACCTGTCTTAAAGTATTGTCACCGATCTGATGCTTAAGTACTTCAACAGCGTCGTGGCGTATGATCTTGATATTATGAATATCATCACTGTGAGCGTTATGTATTAAGTGGCCGACGCCGGGTCCATGGACCTCGATGCCGATAAAGTTATATTGTGGCTGGTTTTTAACCTGTTGTAACAGGGATTCACCATTACCAAAACCAATCTCGACGATTACTTCATTATCGTTACCAAACAGTTCATTGAATGACAGCAACTGTTCAGAATAATCAATACCATAATCTTGCCAGTAATTATCCAGAGCGTATTGTTGCGCGCCAGTCAGACGGCCCTGGCGCAGTACAAAGCTTCTTATGGTCCTGTGTTGATCAAGAGCTTTGTCTCGATGCTTTTTTGACGGATCTTCTGTTGGCACAAGAATGAAAAAGGTTTAGAAAAAGGTGCCTTCGATAGGCGAAGATGCGGAAGCAAAACGTTTTTTCGGCATGCGTCCGGCAAGATAGGCTTCGCGACCGCCTTCGATGGCTTTTTTCATCGCTGATGCCATAAGCACAGGTTTTTGTGCTGCAGCGATTGCGGTATTCATTAATATGCCATCACAGCCGAGTTCCATTGCGATAGCCGCGTCCGATGCGGTACCAACACCGGCATCGACCAGGATAGGTACATTGGCATTCTCGATGATCGTCAGGATGTTGTAAGGATTGCGTATGCCTAATCCTGAGCCGATGGGAGCGGCTAAAGGCATAACAGCAACACAGCCAATGTTTTCCAGTTCCTTGGCGATAAGCGGGTCATCGTTGGTATAAACCATGACATCAAAGCCATCATCGACCAGAATTTGAGCCGCTTTCAGTGTTTGGATGGCATCGGGAAAAAGCGTTTTTTCATCACCCAGTACTTCCAGTTTGACCAGTTTATGCCCGCCTAATAGTTCGCGTGCCAGCTTGCATGTTCTGACGGCATCATCGATGGTGTAACAGCCCGCTGTATTGGGCAATAAGGTATATTTGTCGAGTGGTAAAACATCGAGCAGGTTGGGTTCATCCGGGTTTTGACCGATATTGGTTCTGCGGATAGCAATGGTAATTATCTCAGCGCCGCTAGCTTCTAATGCCAGGCGTGTTTCTTCATTATCTTTATATTTGCCGGTACCAACCAGTAAACGTGAAGTATATGTTTCACCGGCAATAACCAGTGCGTTATCCAGATTTATGTCAGACATTGTATTTTTTAAGTCAGGAAATTAATTCAACAGGCACTATTGTACTTGATTTTTGCCTGTGACAAGTAGTGCCAGGTCAATTTTGAGGCACATAGATAAACAGGTTTAAAGTGGATAGCTGCCGCCGCCGATAGCCTGCACGATTTCGACTTTGTCCAGCTCACTGAGGGCGAATTTATCGAAATCAGCACGGGGAATAATCTCCTGATTGACCTCAACAGCCAGACGTTTGTTGTTTAAACCGAGTGATATCAGCAGCTTTTCGATATTTGTGTTGTCGTCAATTTTCTTATTTTGGCCGTTTAAAATGATATTCATGAGATGGGTTTTTCCTAAAAATGGCATATTTTTTATGTCATATCGACATAATAAACTAAATTGTGTGCTATAGATTTGTTCAAATAATAAAAATAATAATTTTAAATCATTATGACTGTAAAACATGGCGGATTATATTCTTGTAGGCCTTGTTAACAGCGTGTATCAATAATTTGGAAGAAATTTATGTCTAGTCGTTTTTTTGCATCACTGTTTATTCTTTGTTTTTTTAGTTTAAATGCTGCGGCAATGAATGGTGATAACCCATTCGCTAAAAATGAATCAGTTGAAATTGGAAAGGATATCAGCTGGAACATCGATAAGAAAAACAAGTTAGCAACAAAAACAGGCGGTGATGATAAAGGAAATTATTATCACTTACAGTTTAATAATAAACAGCTTAAATTATTGGTTAGTGGTGATGCGGCAGGCAATAGTCCTAAGGCTTTCGCACAATTAGAAGTTAAAGATGTGCAAATTGATGGTGAGCAAAGCCCGATATTTAAATGGTGTTTAAGCAATCAGGAGAAACATAGTCGATTTTTACAACAAGGATTAAGTGTCAAGAAAAACGTCTGTGTGGTCAACGGCAGTTCGGGCGCTTTCATAATGAATCTGAATAAAGATACTTTAATATCTCTGCAAAAAGGCAGTACTTTATCCATCATGCTCAAACCTTACAGAACGCCACTGGATCTGAATTATGATATAACTGATTTTAAAGAAATGTACGTAGCGCTAAATACCAGTGCTGCACCGACTGCGGCAGTTGTGAGTAAACCAGCTGGTACGGTAAAACAGGCTAAAACTAAAAAATGTAAGACGACAGCGCCGGCTAAATATATAAACATACAACCGATAGAGTATGATTGTAATAACGCTACAGCAAAAAACACAGCTGAAGCGGGTATGGCTAAGCTGGTTAGCCAGGAAAAAGCAAAAGAACAAAAAATAGCTGCGGATAAAGAAAGGCAGAAAAAATTAGCTGAAGAGAAAAAACAGCAGGAGCTTGCTGCGCAGTTAAAACAGCAGGAACTGCTAGCGGCTGAAGCTGCAGCCCTTGCGGCCAGTGAAGCTAAACAGGCGCAGATCGGTGGTGAGATCGCAGAAAAAATGGTCAGTATGTGTAAAAAATACTGGGATAAAGGCGAGCATCGATGTTATTGTCAGAAATACATTGACCAGGCACCTAGTGCAATACAGGCAAGCTCAACCTGCAAATAAAGCAGTAATGATTTAGGTTTAACCCACCAACTTAATTCTGTAATATAAAGCAACGTTTTTACGTTGCTTTTTTTTGTCCATGGATGGGCTGTATGTCACAACAAGCCATGGATGGTGATGAGACTTCTGTCATGAAAATAATCATAAAATCAGGGCTTTTTTTTATCCTTGCGTACTCGCTGATATCGGCGGTTTCATTTGCGGCCGATGAGACCGCATCAGATGAAAAAGAGCTGCCGGCAGAGTCAATAGTCGAAGAGCAACCCGTTGCCCCGACCATAAAAGGCTTGCCTCCTGCGCCAACGATAAAAGATCTGGCTGAGAAGCAGTTGGCTGACGAAGAAGTTCTTAAGAAGCACGTCGAAGCACCGGGCTCTGGCCCATATGATGAGTACAATCGGTCAACTCCGCGTTCAAGCCTGGCAGCGCTAGCCGTCGCTGTTAACGAAAAAGATTATGACCGAGCCGTCAACTACCTTGATTTAAGAAATTTACCTTTTTCACTTGAAGAACAATTAAATGGCGTGGACCTTGTTAAAAAACTGAGTATTGTCGCCAAGAGGGCGATGAGGATCGACTTTGAGGATCTGAGTGATGATCCGCTCGGACACCAGGATGACGGCCTGCCATCTTATCGCGACCGTATTACCACGCTGAAAACGAAACAGGGTCCAGTCGACATCTTAATGCAGCGCGTACCTCGAGGTGACGGTGTATTTATCTGGAAAATTTCTAATGCCACTGTCGCTATGATTCCTGTGCTGGATGCTGAATTTGGTTATGGCATTATTGGCAACAAGTTATCATACATATTCCCACATTATATTGTATTTGGTTTTGAGGTCTGGCAGATCGTCATGATGCTGGTGCTGTTGATGATCGGTTATGCTATCGCTTTTGTCGTGACCCTCGTCATCATAAAGATTCTTCAGGTAAATCAACGTTACAATAAACAGAGGTTGCAAAAATTTGTCGTCGGTCCGCTTCGATTATTAATTACTATTTTATTCTTCCGTGCGACCTTTGACATGATCGCGCCATCATTGGTCGCACGTGCTGTGTTTGAAGCACAAACGTTTTTAATTGTTGCTCTTTTGTGGGTAATGACAGGTGTTGTTGATTTAATTATTAGCCGCTATGCAGATCACATGAAACGAAGTGGTCAGCAAGATGCCGTTGTCTTATTAAAGCCGGCAGCCACGGCTATAAAGCTCACTATAGTGCTGATAGCTATTGTTTCGTGGATGGATAATCTAGGTTACCAGGTGACGACTATCCTTGCTGGGCTGGGTGTAGGTGGTGTCGCAGTAGCGTTGGCGGCACAAAAATCCATGGAAAACTTGATTGGTTCCATAACCATCTATATGTCTCAACCGGTCCATGTTGGCGATTTTTGTAAATTTGGTGACACCCTGGGTACTGTTGAAGAGATCGGCTTGCGTGCAACGCAATTGCGTACTTTGGCGCGAACCGTGGTGCATATTCCCAATGCGTTATTTGCTTCCGGCGCGATAGAAAATTTAACGCAGCGAGACAAAATTTTATATCGTACGCGCCTGCACCTCTCATATAACG
>JBFFVI010000026.1:0-13973 GCA_041570895.1 Gammaproteobacteria bacterium | reverse complement strand
TTAGACCAAGATTCATCTCACCTGTTTTCCCGATTGTATTTTAAAACCTGCCAGAGCGAGCGAACGTCAACATACTGACGCTGGACCAGCAAGGTAATGGCGATCTCTTCTATCCCTGCATACAGACAGAAAGCCGCTGCCACACGGAAGGGCCAATCGAGCAAGCCGGTAAAAAGCAGCACATAACTGACAACTGTAATAAATACCGCCAGTTTCACACTCCAGGTATGGTAACTGGTAAAACGCTGAAATTTGATATAACCAACCACTGCTGGCAGCGTAAAACTAAGCACGATGAGAGAGAAATAAAGCAATTCTCGTTGCAATATATCCGGCCATAATATCCAGGCACAGACCGCCATCGTTGAATAGATAACAAAATCGCCCCAGCTATCGAGATGTGAACCCATCGTCGTTATCTGCTTTAAAGTCCTGGCTAAAAAACCATCGAGCACATCAGTGAATACAGCAAATAGCAGCGTCCCCATGAACCAGTTCGGCTGCTGCATGACGGCGAAGTAGAGCAAAACCGGTGCCATCAGAATTCTTATCAGGCTGACCAGGTTAGGCAGATTAACTATTTGCTCTTTGGCATGGCTCATAAATCGTCATTCTCAAACTTTCAATAGGGCCTATTACGTATACCCCATTTATAGAGTATATGAGAAAGCAGCAACTCTATGATGACAAAGGTCAAAACAAGCAGCATCACCGCCGAAATATCAAGATTAAAAACTCCCATTAGCATAAATGCAGGCAAAAATGATTCAGGCACCTGGTCAAGCAAGGGCGCCATACTGCTTGGTGGCATCGACAACCGACGTTTCGTAAAACTGGAAAACAGGTCGCCAATAACGGCATAAGCTGCCACCAGCAACCCTGTTTCTACAGGATGACCTAATAACCATGCGGTAGCTGAAGTTGCAACGAGTGCAGCAAAAACTCCCCGCCACGTTTTTGATGGCCCAAATATTGGCCTGTTATCTGGCAGTTTTTGACCGAAATCAACCGCAAGGTTAAAACTGTCATTTAGCAGCACACGGATCAATATTGGTGCACCATTTGCGATTATAATTAATAACAGAAGTTGTAATAATTCAACAGTCATCGAACGACTCAGGTGTTTGCTTATTATGCAGTCTATAATTTATCAGGATAAACGCAAACCAAAAACATACCTACAAGATTCAGGAAAATCATGACCAGTACACCGATTACAATCCTGACTTACAATATCCACAAGGGATTCAGCACCAGCAATCTTCGTTTCATCCTGCATGACATAAAAGACTCATTGCGTCACGTTGATGCCGATGTGGTTTTTCTGCAGGAGATACAGGGTGAACGCAACATCTCCAAAAACCGCTTCGATGACTGGCCTAACAATAAACAGTTTGAATTTCTTGCTGACCAGGTCTGGGACCACCATGCCTATGGTAAAAACGCGATCTATAAATCCGGACATCACGGTAACGCGATCTTAAGCAAGTACCCTTTTATCAACTGGGAAAATATCGACGTATCCATCATGCGTTCAGCCAGCCGCAGCCTGCTGCATGGGACTATCCTGATACCCGAAACCGGTCAACAAGTTCATATTATCTGTGTTCACCTGGGATTGTTTGAGCGTGAGAGGGAATCACAACTTGCAACGCTGGCCAGACGCATCAACTCTCATGTTCCTGCTGATGAACCATTGATCATTGCCGGCGACTTCAATGACTGGCGCGGCCGTGCTGAACGTCACTTACATCACGACCTCGGAGTCAGGGAGGTATTCAAAGACACCCGTGGTTCGCATGCACGCACCTTCCCCGCTGCATTACCGGTATTATCGATGGATCGTATCTATTATCGCGGGCTTGATGTTATCAACTGCAAACGTCTGCATGGCCAGCCATGGAGCCGCTTGTCCGACCATACCCCGCTACTCGCCGAATTCCAGTTGACATAATTGCAGGCATAAGGATCAAGCCGCTACTTACTCTCCAGCAAATACTGACTTGACCAGTGGTATGGTTAGGCGCCGTTGTGTTGCCATCGCGGCTTTATCGAGCACGGCGAGGCGTTCAAACAGGCCAAACATATCCCGGGGATAACGCTGCATCAGGTAATCAGCCACATTCTCTGGCAACTCTAAACCGCTTTGTTTAGCCCGGTATCGTAAGGCATGATACTTTTCTTTATCAGAGAGCGGTTGCAACTGAAAAACCGGTCCCCAGGCCAATCGCGAACGCAAGTCAGGCAGTTTGACGAAGGCTTCATCGGGCGGCTGTGCTGACGCCATGATCAAACGGTGATTATTCTCGCGTACACGATTGATCAGGTTAAACAGAGCCGTCTCCCAGACATCATCGAGCAACCATGTTTCAATATCATCCAGGCATATCAGGTCAACCTGTTCCAGGCCATCGAACATATCGGCCGACTGATTGCTGATCTCAACCTGCGTTAAGTAACATACTGTCTGATGATTTTTTGCCGCAAGATTACAGCTCGCCTGTAATAGATGACTTTTACCCAGACCAGACTCGCCCCAGAAATATAACTGGTTTTCACCTGTACCGATTGCAGTTTGCTGAGCAAGGCCTGCGGCGACAGCGTTTTCACCGACGACAAAACTTTCGAAAGTAAACAGTTCGCCAGGCTCGAAACCTAACGGCAGTTGCGGATGAATTAATGAAGTCATTAATTATTACTGATTGCTGATGCCTGAGAAATACTACTTGTTCAACCTGTAATAATAAACCGGCAGCTGGTCCTGCTGGTTTGCCGCCAGAGTGGCATCATCGCTTTTCTCGATAGTGATTTCATCAGAGGATAAAACATCGACGTTGTTTTCAGCGCCAATGCCTGAATCAATGATCGGCGACTGAATATCAACCGCCGGTTTGTTTTCAGGCGTTAGCGGTGCTTCAACTTTGATAAGTTCTGCACCATTTTTTATCAGATTAAGAAAATCTTCTTCTGTGCTTCGCAGTCTCACTTCGAAAATAGCATTTTGACCATCGACCTTAAGCGGCGCTACTGTTTCAACCGCACTTAAGTTTGTCAGATAATTTTCTACCTGAAGGTATGTTTTGATCGAGTCCACCGCCTGAACATCCAGCCGAATCGTTGCCAGTTGCTGCATATTCATCTTACTGTTAACCGCAAAGACAACACCCAGTGCATCGGCTGCCTGATCAATCGCCTTGTTCATCAGTTGACTGTAATCGGCATCTACAAGGCTCCAGTGGCGATTACCGCTCTCCATCAACAGGTTCCAGCTACTCTGCCACTGTTTGCCATTCCAGATAATGCTGCCAGTCAACGCAGGCCCTCTGGAATAACGTTTTGATGCGTTCATAACCTGGTCGTTAAAACCACCACGAATATCCGCAACACTGAGTTTTTTCCTGTCTTTATAATCATATAAAGGCCAGCGCCCAGGGATGCCGCGTCTGATCAAGGCTTCGTTAGCGGCCGCTTTCAACAGTGACTGGTCGGCATCTTTTAATACATACTCATTTGTACCATCTCTGACCGCCAGCCAGACGACCACATCCGGACGATGTTTTCCCCATACCGGAAAACCATTGTCCAACAGGTATTTTTCCATCGCGCTGCCGTTATACTGAATCTTTATACGATGTGTCAGTACCTCCCCGGCCTCATTTGTTGCCGGGGCGACGGTGGTTGAGACCGGCACGGGTTCATAACGGTATTGCTTAACATAGGTACTTGCTGCTGGACGTTTTAACTTGTCCATGATGACGCTATCACCCGCAATACGCACGAACACCTCGTCCATTCCCTGCTTTAACGCTGCCCAGCGCACATCTGCAGATTCGTCTTTAACCAGGAGATCAACATCATAAAGCCCACTTACCGGCTTGGCCGTGACCTGATTGAATGTAAGTAGCAGACTGACGAAAAGGAATATTTTCGTTATAAAGTTAAACATTTGAGACCCGTATTATGCAAATTTGTAGCAACAAAACCAATAGAGCGTGTACAATAACACATCTTTTTAATACACTGCCACACTGGTCGCAATAGTCCTTATATCTGATGTCTACCAATCAATCAAAATCCTTAAGTTACCGAGATGCTGGCGTTAATATCGATGCCGGTAATGCCTTTGTCGAAAAAATAAAAGCCAGTGTTGCCAGTACTAACCGCCCCGGTGTAATGGGTGGTTTTGGTGGTTTCGGCGGATGTTTTGAATTACCCGAAAACTATAAACAACCGGTGCTGGTTTCCGGTACTGACGGCGTCGGCACCAAGTTGAAACTGGCTATCGATTTGAACAGACACGACACCATCGGTATTGATCTGGTGGCGATGTGCGTCAATGATATCCTGGTGCTCGGTGCAGAGCCATTGTACTTTCTGGATTATTACGCAACGGGTGAGCTAAATACCGAGGTTGCAGCCAGTGTTGTCGAAGGTATCGCTGAAGGCTGCCGCCAGTCTAATGCCGCATTAATCGGTGGTGAGACAGCTGAGATGCCAGGCATGTACGGCAAGGGCGACTATGATCTTGCGGGATTTTGTGTCGGCGTCGTCGAGAAACAGAACATCATCGATGGCTCGAAAGTAAAGGCCGGTGATGTTTTGATCGCCATTGCTTCCAGTGGCCCGCACTCAAACGGTTACTCTCTGGTGAGAAAGATCATCGAAGTGAGTCAGGCTGACACCAATGCGACCTTTGGTGAGAGCGGCGGTACCCTGGGTGATGCTCTGCTGGCACCGACAAGAATCTATGTCAAAACAATACATCAGCTACTGGCAAAATTTGATATCCATGCCATGGCACATATCACCGGTGGTGGACTGCTAGAAAACATTCCCCGTGTTTTACCTGAAAACACACAGGCGGTAATCGATGAAAACAGCTGGCAGTTACCCGATGTCTTCCAGTGGTTACAGGAAAACGGCAATGTCGAATTAAACGAAATGTACCGTACCTTCAACTGTGGTGTCGGCATGGTATTGATCGCCAGTGCCGATGAGGCCGATGCCATCATTTCAGCGCTTAAGCAGAACGATGAGACCGCCTGGACTCTTGGGACGATAGAAACCGGCGATAAACAGCAGGTTGTTTTCAAATAATTACAGTAGCAGAGGCTTAAGGTGGAAAAAGCGTCTCTCGTCGTACTTATATCCGGCTCTGGCAGTAATCTGCTCGCCATTATCGATGCTATTAAAAACAATCAGTTAAATGCCGAAATAAAGGCCGTCATCAGTAACAGGGCGACAGCATCAGGTCTTGAACACGCCAGCAGAGAAAACATCTCTACACATGTGGTTGATCATAAGCAGTATCCATCCAGAGAATTGTTCGATCAGGCCATGATGCAGATCATTGAGCCGATAAAACCTGACCTGGTTGTTCTCGCCGGTTTTATGCGGATTTTAAGTAAAGACTTCATCGCCAAATATCAACACCGTCTTATCAACATTCACCCTTCACTACTACCGAAATATAAGGGTCTTAATACACATCAGCTGGCTATCGACAATAAAGATGAAATACATGGCGCCAGTGTGCACTACGTTAATTTCGAACTCGACAGTGGTCCTGTTGTCATACAGGCGGAAGTCCCCGTACTTGCCACCGATACCGCAGAGACATTAGCTGCACGTGTTCTGCAGGAAGAACACAAAATATATCCCATGGCTATCCAGTTACATGTAAGCGGTCGGGTAAGATTTGATAATGAGCAGTTAACGTTTGATAATCGAGCTTTAACAAAACCACTATTATGGAAAAACAACAAACTCATCACCTAATAATATAGCTTATGTCTACTCAATCAAACATACGACGATTAAAAGTCGCTGCTATCCTCATTACTGTATTGTTCAGCAATGCTATTTTTGCCGCCCGTGCACTACCTGAATTTAGCGCCAGGTATGCTATTCAAAAATTTGGCATTAAACTAGCTGAGACAGATTACCAGTTACGCTATACAGACTCTGGTTATGAATTCTCACAAAATACAACATTGCATGGTGTTGCCAGCATGTTTGCCAGCGACACCTCCTCTGCCACCAGTTTCGTTGATGAGGTTGGTGACAACTTATTGCTAACAAAACATATATATAGACAAACTGGTCGAGAAAAAAACAGGGATGAAGATATAGATATTCAGTGGCAGACTTACAAGAATACACGCGAAGGGAAAATTACCGGTACCGTTAGAAGTAAGCAGATAAATCTTAAAACTAATACCGAAATCTGGGATATTCTGTCGTTCCAGATCCCCTTGATGATCGAAGCGAATAAGGATATTAAAGAGTACCCATACAAGGCCATATTAAAAGGTGAAATCGATAACTATAACTTCGTATTAACTGCCATTGAAAAAATCAGTTTTGCCGGTAAGGAATACGAAGCGTTACAGCTGGTACGCACCGATCCAGTTAAGAACAGGCAGTTACATGTCTGGCTAGTACCAGAATTACACAACATACCCATCGTTATTGAAAATTACCGCGATGGCAAAGAGCACTCGCGAGCGCAACTCGAAAGCGTGCAATTTAATAATGAGATCGCACTGAAAGATCAGCTGGCGGACGAGAACGATGAATTCTAAATCCAATAAATCACGATCAAATCACCAGGACGAAGAACAGGATGATGATATTGATTACGGACCAAGCAAATCAGCGGTAAAACGAGAGTGTCACCACCTGCTTGATATCGGTGAAGAGATCTTAAAACTGACAACAGAAGACAGGCATTCTCTAGATCTGCCAGAAGATGTCGAAGCCGCCGTCACGACTGCACTGAAGATAAAATCTCGAAGCGGCCTGAAAAGACAACGACAATACATAGGCAAGTTATTACGATCGGTCGATAACGAGATAATTGAAGCCAGGTTAAAGAAGATACAACACAGGCACGATACCAATACTGCACAATTTAAAAGACTGGAGAAATGGCGCGACAGTTTGATCGATAACGACAAAGAAAGCCTCAACCAGGTGATCACGCATTTTCCTGATATCGATCGGCAGCATATCAATCAACTGATACGCGCGGCGCAGCAGGAAAAAAAGCACGATAAAGCACCGGCTGCGGCTCGAAAACTATTCAAGTATCTTCGCGAACTGGAAGAGGCTCGGAACTAAAACAGCCAGCACTGTCGTTCAATCCATCCGATTTTTTTCTATGCTGGAGATTGGCGTACGATAACGATACACTACCCAATAAGTCGACAACACAAACGTAACAATAACAACCATCTGGATCAGGTAGGATGCTCGAATATCGATCAGGCCGCTAGCGAGAGCGCTGTAGGCTACCAGTAAGGAAAACTCGCTGCCCTGGCCTAACCTTGAACCGAGCTCCATGGAAAACCGCTTGTCTTCGCCGATCAGCTGAAATCCCTGCTTGAACACAAGTGGTTTAACAACCACGATCAACACCGCAATGACAACGCCCGCGATCAACACGTCCTCTGTCAACAGGTAATCAAATTGCGCGCCGATAGAGAAAAAGAAAAGTATCAGAAAAAAATCACGCAGTGGTTTCAGGTTTTCGGCAACCACCTGTGCGACTGGCGACGAAGCAAAGCTTACCCCTGCTATAAAAGCACCCATCTCATATGACAGGCCTAGTAGTTCCGCGATCCCTGCTCCCAGCAATCCCCAGCCCAGTGAGAGTAAAAAGATATATTCATGAATGATATCAAAACGTGCCAGCAGATTATTGAGCACAAATTTGATCAATAAAAATGCTGTAACCGTGAGTGTAACCAGCTTTATTATCAACATCACGATGGCCATCGTGATGTTGTCACCCTGCCCGCCGGTCAACATGACGATCAAGACGATCGCGATCACATCCTGCATTAACAGCACACTGATCATCATCTCACCAGTATGCTTGTGATGTAACGCTGTTGTCGGAATAAGCTTCAGACCAACGATAGTACTGGAAAACATTAAGGCAGCGCCGATGATGATGCTTTCGATTAAACCAAAGCCAAAGGCCGATGCTGCGAGTGAAACGACAGTAAAAAAAACCAGGCTTGTCAGCAGGGTAACGACTGCGGTTTTACTGAAGAGATGATATAAACGCTCAGGCACGAGGTTTAAACCGAGCAGGTATAGCAACAGTATTACACCTACATGCGATAATTCTTCTATATGCTCCGGCTCCGTAATCAAACCCAGGCCCAGTGGGCCGGCGACAACACCAAAGCCGATGTAGGCCAGAATTATGGGTTGTTTAAGAAATAAGAATGCCGTTGCAAATATTGCTGCGCCAGCAAATATCACAACAAACTGTAAGATTATATTTTGTTCTTCCATCTATGAAAGCAGTTTGATGTGCTGGCAATTATTCAATTTTATTTGTCAGATAATTCACAATGAAAGCGTTTATGCTGCAGCGCGGGGAACATCTTTCTGGTATGTTCGAGTTTGGTGATATCGATGTTTGCTACCACGACACCGGTGCCGTGAGGCAGGCGATTTAATACCAGCCCCCAGGGGTCAACGATCATACTGTCACCATGCGTTTCACGCCCCCCCACATGATAACCACCCTGATCTGCTGCGATCATAAATGACAGGTTTTCGATAGCACGAGAGCGCAATAACGACTCCCAGTGAACCCTGCCAGTCAGGCTGGTAAAAGCTGAGGGCAAGGCACATATTTCCATATTCTGCTCAACCATCGCGCGAAATAATTCTGGAAAACGAAGATCGTAACAGACCGCAAGACCAAGCCGGCCAAACGGCGTATCAACCACGACTATCTTATCGCCAGGGGTAATCGTTTCTGATTCGGTATAACTTTCATTGCTGGCCTCGATGGTCACATCGAACAGGTGAATTTTGTCGTAACGTACGACGATCTCGCCCTGAGGATTAAGCAACAAACAGGCCGCAGATACCTTACCTTCTTCACCTGAACGGAGAGGAATGGTTCCTCCCACCAGCCAGATCTTATGTTTGATCGCCTGATCTTTCAAAAAGTCCTGCAGTAACCCTGAACCATATTCCTCTGCAACCTTAAGTTTATCTGTTTCGGCCGTTCCCATAATGGCAAAATTTTCTGGTAACACAACAAGCTCGGCTTCCTGCTGCACCGCTATATTAATTAATTTCTCAGCTTCGGCCAGATTCGCTTTTACATTAGGACCAGATGCCATCTGTATTGCTGCAACTTTACTCACCAAACAATCTCCTGCTCACTTAATATAACTATTATTTTATTAGATCGAACTTAATCATATCACCGGCGCCACTGCCAGTAACGACCACCATATGATTTGATGGAATACCCAGCGAAACCAGCCAGTCAGTCAATTCCTGCACCCAAAATTCACCTTCTTCACCACCTGGATACCGTATTTCTATTTTTTTCTGTTTATCTGACAACCAGGCATTAATTAAGCTGTTTATAACAGGCAACGACAGTATGGACTCTCCATTGCGAGCCAGCTCCCATTGTTCTGCAGATAATGCCCAGATCCCCGATTCTTTATTATCAGTTAATTCAGGTACGACCGTAGTTGTAACTTTATCATTTTTTTCAATATTATTTACTGATACTTGAGCATCTGAAGCGTTCATTATCAAAAATAAGACCATACCAAGCAAAGATTGATATCTAGACAAATAAGTTCTATTGGGTATCTTAAAAGTCATCATCTTCTGTATTATCCGTGGTTGAGCTTCGCTCAACAATCTTCTCAATCTTAGGATCATCCCAGCTACCTGTTATCGAATAAACATTGTGTCCAATAATGCCAAGATCAAAAACTTTCTGGATGAGCGCGAGTCCCGCGCCGACGACGACACCACCTAATAACGCCCCACCGGCAAATGTTAGTGTATCCGTATGCGGTTTAACGCGCATCAACAAACCATAGTCTCGCTTAACAAGTCCAATACTACCAAACATATTGATGTCGGCTGCAGACGCGGTAACATCAAAATTCTTTAATGAGCCGTCACCGTTAACAAACTCAAAATCTCCTTTAATAGTATCAAATGAGAAGCCCTCACGAGTAACATCATCAAAATCAAATGCTAATCGATTGGCAAGTTTAAATATATTCAACATTCCCAATATACGGCCACCAGCACCAGGATCTGCTTCCAGTATCTCACCATTTTCCATTTCGAAAGACGTTTTTCCCTTAATGTTCGCCCATGAAAAACCGTAAGGTGCTGCCGGCCAATTTGAATCAAATGTGGCTTTATAGATACAGCGATCAATACTACGCTCAAAACCGAGCCCGGTTAAGGTATCACCAAAGTTACTGCTTGTTATATTGCCCTTCAATACTGTTTCATGTGCACCACGCCACGAAGTTAACCAGGTACCTTTTGCATCAAAGGTCATGGCTGGACCTTTCAATGAGTATTTGTTGATCAACATGCCGTGCTCATGCCAGCTCGTCTGCACGACCACATCGGTGAACCGCCAGTCATCCCAGCTGAGCTTTTTAATTTTCCAGTCTAACGGTGGAAAATCATATGGCTTTAATGGCTCAGACTTTTTCTTATCCTTAGTAGCAAATAATGCATGCAGATCAACATTTTCAAGATCCAGCTTTATGCGCGTATCCCTGCCAAGGCCTTCAGTAAATTCGCCTTTACCAGTCATGTATTCAGAGTTTATATCAAAGTTCCAGACACTCTCCTCATTACGAAACGCATACAGGTTTAATATATCATCCTTCTCATCGACAGCATCAGTAACGGGACTCGCCCTGGCGACAAGATGCAAGCCATTATTGTCTAAAACATCCATCTCTGAAGAAAAAATAACTTTTGCTGAAGCGGGTTTACTGACTTTATCGGACAATTGAAGCACAACATCTTCTAAAGATGAATTCGCTTTTATATGTAAGAGGTAGTCTTTAGGATGGTAAGGGACTTCAAGGTCTATCTCCCATCTGGAATGCCCTGAGATCCAGTCCCTGGGCACCATGTGATAATGTTGCAACAGGTAATCAGCATCCATAACACCATCAAAGTGAAAAACATTCTCCGGACCGGATTTCCCCTCGCGGGTGAAAGCGTTAATGCTTACATCTCTACCCTGTACTTTCGCCTTGACCGAATCAGCAAATACACTATCTTTTGTGAACTCGATAGCACCGTTCATGTGGGTGAATTCATAACCCAGTGCCGGGTAATAGATTTCAGTATCGTCAAGATTCAATGTACCATCGATGTCGACTTCGACCGGTACCTGATTAAGAGACACATCTAACTTCAGGTTTAAATCACTATTACCATCGAATTGAAATAAGCGCATCACAGGACCAAGGATTTTATCCAGCGGACTATTCCAGACGAACGACTGAGCATCGACATTTTTGGCAGATGATCTTGAGCTTATGGTTAAATGTGGATCAGGTAAATTTAGTATCTCAGCATAACCATCAAACAATCTGGCGCCATTTGTTTTACCCTTTGCGTTACGCACATAGAGAGCGAGATTATTAAACTTTATATCTGCTGACATATCGGTTAACAAAGGCCACTCTTCAAGATATTTCATACTGGCGTTTTGAGGTGAGAACAAAACCTGGAAAACGCCATCATGTTGCCGATAGGGAAAATCAGCCAAATTACCATGCAGGAGAAAAGTACCATTAGGTATATAACCATCTGTCACAGCCATGTCTATCCAGTTAACAAGACCAGGTTTCATTATCCCGACAGGTAAATAATGATGCGCATATTTTGCATATGCATCGTAAAAATCAGTCTGCACATCAACAAATATATTATCCGTTGCAGAAAACTGGATATCTAGACGAGAGAATGAATTGATATGGCGGTTTTTTAACTGCAACTGATCAGTATTTAAATGCCAGTTACTATCATCATAGTCCAACGTTATCTGGCCCTGAAGCGTTTCGACAGTTAGCGGCTCCCGAAATAATTTCTTCATCTCAAGACGTGCATCTTGAGTAACCAGGTCAAGATCAGCATGTTTATCAGCATACCGTATTGATGCATCAACCCCGGCAAGACTGATGCCCTTACCATCTTCTCGCATCGAAAAATCTTTTACCGTAGCATCAAGATAGAGCTTTTCCATTAGCTCATCGTCAGAGATGTCTTTAGGGTACTGGAGATTTAGGTTGAATATATCAGCCCGTACTTGATAGGACTTATACTTATCTAAATCCAGCTGCTGCTCCTTAGTTAAAAAAACCTCAACCATAGACTGTAGATCTGTCAGCCGTAGAAAATTCGCACTTAGGTGATAGCCTTTTTCATCTTCGCCGGCCATGATATCAACAGGCTGATCCCAGGCAGGTTTTTCTTCTTCACCAAAATGGAACTCAGATACAGTAACACTGCGAGAGCTGTCATCCATCTCATAGCGAACGTTGGTTGACAGGTAATCTGTTTTCCAGAATTTTGTCGTGAGCATGTTTTTTACAAATACATTTTTAGCCGTCAACTGGGCAAGTATCTGCTGCGCATTATTATCATCCAGCTCCCCCCAAACATTAATATCGAGAACAGCATCAAGCTGATAATCACGCAAGAATTTAAATTTATCATTCCACTGTTTGACTATTACCTGACGAGCTTCGACATAGATATCACCCTCGAGTGAACCTATGTCGCCAGTTAAATTTGCCAGTACCGAGATACTCTCTCCATAATCTTCAGGCAAGTTCATCGTGAACTTGATATCGTGATTATTAAAATTATTTTTTACCACAATATTTACATCTAACAGACTCAAGACCAGCTTTTCACCCGTATGGTCCCGAAAATATATATTACTGTCCTGCAATAGATAATCCGAGTTTTTAACCATATACAGGAACTGATCAGGCAGTTCACTCGAGCCTTCACTGGTAAACTTGACACCCTGGACCAGCCACTCATTGTCGGACAGTTTTTCTATAGATAGATCCGTACCAATAAGCCCAATGTCATCGACGATCAACTCTCCACGTAGGATCGAAGAGACCACATCCAGTTCTACGAATGCCTCATGAAAATTAAACAATGGAACTTTATTTTTTTTATCGAAGACAGAGACATCGATCAGTTTCAATCTGGGTGAGAACCAGTGAATCGCTGCATCGATAGTATTAATTTCAACAGGCAGACCAATCTGCCGGCTGAACTCCTGCTGTATTTCATTTTTATAACCCGTCGCATAAGGCAGGACAGCACGCAATACACTAAATACTATCGCGACAGATATCAACGCCACCGCAATAGAGATGATGATAAATATTCTGAAGCGTAATATCCATTGCATAAGCGTTACAAATTCATTTAATTTTAAACAGGTGCAACATTGTTACAGGATCACAACATCATATTGTTCCTGAGTAAAGGACACCTCAACCTGAAAGCGTATCGGGATACCGATAAAACCCTCTAATTCAGCCAGGCTACTTGATTCTTCATCGACCAGTAAATCGACAACATCCTCTGCCGCGAGCACCAGTAATTCGCGCGCATCAAACTGGCGGGCTTCACGTAAGATCTCTCTGAAAATCTCATAACATATGGTTTCAGCAGTTTTTATCGAGCCCCTGCCCTTGCAGGTTGGACAGGTGCCACATAAAACATGTTCCAGACTTTCACGCGTACGTTTGCGCGTCATCTCTACCAGGCCCAAAGCTGATACTTCAGTGATGGAGGTTCTGGCATGATCTTTTTCCAGCGCTTTTTCTAATGCGCGCATAACCTGACGTTTATGCTCTTCTTCATTCATGTCGATAAAGTCAAGAATCACGATGCCGCCAAGATTACGCAACCTTAGCTGGCGTGCAATTCCCTGCGCCGCTTCAAGGTTGGTTTTGAATATCGTTTCTTCAAGATTACGGTTACCGACAAATGCACCGGTATTAACATCGACCGTGGTCATGGCTTCTGTTTGATCGATGATCAGGTAGCCGCCTGATTTGAGCTGAACTTTTCGTTCCAGCCCTTTTTGAATTTCATCCTCAACGCCATGGAGGTCAAAGATCGGT
>JBFFVI010000025.1:0-14057 GCA_041570895.1 Gammaproteobacteria bacterium | reverse complement strand
TGCTGTTCCTGGTGGTATTCTTTGGTTTTGCTTATGCACTGAAGAAAGAATACTGGAAGGACGTTCACTAAAGTATTTTTGAACTGTTTTGCTGGTTTCTGGATATAATTATGTATCCAGGGGCCAGTAAAAAGCACCACCGAGCTGTTTTTCGGCAACTGTTTTAATCGTTTCTCTCCGACTGGAAAAGCTATGAATTTATATACCACGGCATCATCAATTGAGTGTCACCGTACCCGTATCGTTCTAAACGAAAAGGATATTGCCCACGAACTCATTCTGGTCGATCCTAAAAAATTACCTGAGGATTTGATCGATCTGAATCCGTATGGCAGTTTGCCGACATTGATCGACCGTGACCTGGTGTTATATAACTCGCGCGTTATCATGGAATATCTGGAAGAGCGCTTTCCGCATCCGCCACTGATGCCAGTAGGGCCAGTGCAGCGTGCGCAGACGCGTTTAACTTTATTTCAGCTGGAACATGACTGGTATCCTCTGGTAGATATTATTGAAACCAAAGGTGAGAAAGCCGTAGCTAAAGCTAAAAAAGATCTTACTGATAGCCTTGCTTCTATTGCTGAAGTGTTTGAAGTGACACCTTATTTCCTCAGTGAAGAGTTTACTCTGGTCGATGCCAGCATTGCGCCGATATTGTGGCGCTTACGTCATTATGGAATCGAGTTGCCAAAAGAAGCGAAAGCGATCAACGCTTATGCTGACCGTCTCTTTGAACGTGAAGGTTTTATCCTCAGCCTGACTGAATCAGAGCGTGAACTGCGTTTATAAAAGCCAGGAGACAGACCTTCGGTCTGCCCCGATTATTGAGATAAATGCTGTAATATAGCTATTATGCAGATGACTTCCAGCCGCCCTTATCTTGTTCGTGCCATGTACCAGTGGATTGCTGATAATGGCATGACGCCACATCTGCTGGCAGACGCCTCGGTAGAAGGTATTCAGATACCGGCTGAACACGTACAGAATGGCAAGATCATCCTGAATATTGCACCGATGGCCATCACTGGACTAGTGTTAGGTGATAATGAAATTACTTTCAGCGCACGTTTCTCAGGTAAGTCATCGGGGATATATATCCCGATCGATGCAGTATTAGCGATATACGCAAAAGAAAATGGCCAGGGCATGATGTTCTCTGAAGATGATGGAGCAGTATCATCATCCGATGACGATGAGCCGGAACCGGATCCTGATAAGCCTAAACGCCCCTCTCTGAGAGTCGTAAAATAAATTTTATAAAAACAGGGGGCAGACCTTAGGTCTGTCCCCAATGCGTTAACCGCCCATAAGCTGATGATCAACCAGATCGCATATGCAATGGATCACCAGCAGATGTACCTCCTGAATACGTGCGGTTGATTCGGATGGCACACAGATCTCGACATCGTTTAATGACAGTTTTTCAGTCATTTCACCGCCTGATTTTCCATCTAGAGCAATAACGGTCATCTCGCGGTCGTGAGCAGCGTCGATGGCCTTATTAACGTTGTCCGAGTTACCGCTTGTACTAATCGCCAGTAATACATCACCGGCGTGCCCCAGGGCTGTTACCTGCTTTGAAAAGATCAGGTCATAGGCATAGTCGTTAGCAATCGATGTTACCGTAGAGCTGTCGGTAGTCAGTGCTATCGCTGGCAGGCCTGGACGTTCCATTTCAAAGCGATTGAGCATCTCCGAAGAAAAATGCTGAGCATCACCAGCCGATCCACCATTTCCGCAGGATAGTACTTTGCCGCCATTGAGGAAGCTCTGTGTGATAATTTGAGCTGCGCGACTGATAGGCTCAGCAAGAACTTCAGATGCCAGCTGTTTGGTACTGATACTGTCCTGAAAATTCTTGTTTATTCGTGAGATTAGATCCATAAAATAAAACCATATTAGACTGTGTGACAGGCTTAAGGTCTGTACACGATATTCATGTAATGTGGATTAGAAAGCATTCATTATCCACTCAAAAGTGTATTCTTGCCTGTTTTTATTAGTTTGATTGTTTTTCGACATAGAAACAACATCAAATCGAGCGTTTTCATACTGTGTATGTTGTTGCAGGTATAGCTCAGCGGTTCTACGTAGCTTTTGTTGTTTTGACGTTGTAACACTCTCCAGGCCACCGCCAAAGTTATTGTTTTTACGGAAACGAACTTCAACAAATACCAGTACCTTTTTGTCCAGCATGATGATGTCAATTTCACCGTAGCGGCAGCTATAATTACTGTCAATAAGTTTCAGGCCCTGAGACCTGAGGTGGCCACAGCAGGCGATTTCCGCATCTTCTCCCTGTTTTAGATGTACCGCCTTCAATATTGGCTCAGATGGCAACAGGCCTAAGGTCTGTCAGTCGTGTTGTTTTCAGAGGTGGCGGCTTCGAGTGCAGCGGGTTCAAAATAAACCGGCGTACCATTGTTAAATTTGGCCCAGAGTAATGTTCTTGTTATCCGGTTGCTATCATCCAGCTGGATATTGCCCGTTTGGCCTGAGTAAAAAGCGTAATCATTATTTTCCAGATAATTAAGGTTGTAGACCAGGTGATAGGCGTCGATACCGAGAGCAAATAAACGGGTAAGTGATTCCTGCTGTGGCCAGTTCTGGTTGAAGACTTTGGCTAAAGGTGAGTTATTTTGCAGGATCCAGGGTGAATCACAAAATATCAATCCATTAAGATCACGATCAAGGTCGCGGTTTATTTTACCTGTATATACATGTGAGGTTGAGTAGACCTGCAAGTCACCGGCACGATGAAATTTGAAAGCCGGCATAATGCTTCTTGCAGAGCGGTGGGTTGCAGCCAGGAATATCATATCGATATCCTGACGACGATAAGGTTCTGCATGCGTATTTTTACCGATAACATCGTTTAATTTACGATGCCTGATAACACTTTGGTCAAGATTAAACAGGCTTCTGATTGGACGTCTGTAATCATTGGTGTCGACAGCGTAGTTCGTTGCTGTTAACACCTTGCCGCCTAATAATTCGTAATGTTGAGTGAACGCCATGCTCAAGCGTTTACCCCAGTCACTGTCAGGGTAAAATACAGCAGCACGTTTCTTATTCTGTTTGATGGCTAATTCAGCGACCTGGTGTGCTTCATCGATGGGTGATAATCCAAACTGATAAAGGTTCTCGGTCTGTGAGAATGTATTTTCCGAGTAATTAAGTGTGAGCACGGGGATATCGAGTTCGCTCTGCTGTGCAAGTTGATTGATCAGGACCTTGTTAAGAGGGCCAATGATTGTAGTAGCGCCATCATCAAGAACCTGTTGGTAGAGTTGCAGAAAGCTTAAGTTTTCATTACTGCTGTCATAAAAACGGATGACTGGTTTTATTGTCGAGTGGTTGTCGCTGTAATAGGCACTTAATAAGCCGTTTTTAATCGTTGCTGTCACATTTGATAAGTCACCCTGCATGGGCAGTAAAACAGCGATGTGTTTCGTTTGTGAAATACCAGTTTGGTAATCAGTGATGATCTCACTCAAAAATAGCTCGTTCACAGGATGTGACGGGTGTCGGGTGCCCCAGTCGAGTAGGTTATTTTCCAGCTGATTAATATTTTGCTGGCCACTACGCATGACCCTGGCCAGATCTAACCAGCCCAGGATGACAGGGTTACTACTTTTTTGACTGTTCAATTGTGTCGTTGTCAGGCTTGATAGTATCGCCCAGATTTTTTTGTTATTTTGACTTTTACCCTTTACGTCAAGGATGAAGGTGTCGAGCTGAACACGTCGATCAACGGCGAACATAAACTTTCCGTTTAGATAATCTATGTCTGCTTTGAGTGAATAATATTTTATCTGTTGCGCGCGAGTTATCGGTTTGACTTCAGAGATAATATGTTCTGCTGCTGGCGCATCTGTTTCTGCGATGGCTATTTCTGCGGCAAGAAGTAATATCGAGGCTGTGCTTGACTCTGAGACGGGTCTGGCCGCTGCCGTTATCCCGGTTGCATCATATGGAAAAAGACCTTTTAGTATATTGAGCTGTTCTTTCGCCAGGTTTATTTTGCCGGCCTCGATGTATAGCTGTGCCGCCTGAACACGATAGCTTAGCTGTTCTTCGTCAGTATCGCTGTCTTCAGCAAGTCCGAGTAACCTGTTGGCTTCTTCTGTTAAAGTCGCCTGTCTTGCAGTGACGGGTGGTAATTCGGTATCAGTTGTCTTCTCGGGTTTTACTGGCTGTATATCACACGCTGAGATTATAGAAATACAAAGCAATAAAAAGAGTTTTAATGTATAAGGTTTCAAGATAGTATCGAGTGGTTCTGTTTTGTTGTTATTAATGAAGTAAGTATGTTTTGCGAGCCTGATAGTGTCAATCGATATCCCTAAAAATAAGTCTACGCTGTCAAATTCTGACTTATTGGAGTCAGCAGTTTTACCGGCTACATTGTATCTTGTTGCTACTCCAATAGGAAATTTAGCAGATATTACGCAGCGTGCAATATCCGTTTTAGAGCAGGTGGACATTATCGCAGCTGAAGATACTCGGCATAGCCAGCGATTATTATCTCACCTGGGTATCCAGACCAGATTGCTGGCTTACCACGAACATAATGAAGATCGGATGACGGCTAAACTGCTTGATGAGCTTGAGTCTGGAAAGTCTATAGCCCTCATCTCTGATGCAGGAACGCCGCTGATCAGTGATCCTGGCTATCGACTGGTCGCTGAGGCGCATGACAGAGAAATTAAGGTGGTGCCGATACCGGGTGTCTGTGCTGCCATCGCGGCACTGAGCGCTGCCGGCCTGGCAACGGATGCTTTTGCATTTGCAGGTTTTCCGCCCGCGAAACAGGGTGCGCGGCGGGCTTATCTGGAGCAGTTTTCTGGGCAGAGACAGACGATGATCTTCTATGTTTCCTGCCATAAGATTATTGAGACATTAAGAGATATGCAGTCCGTATTCGGCGCTGCCAGGCGAGTAACTTTTGCCAGGGAGATAACGAAAACTTTTGAAACCATTAAAAGGATGGAGTTGTCGGCCCTGATAGACTGGGTTGAGGCCGACAGCAATCAGCGTAAAGGTGAGATAGTCCTGATCGTCGAGGGCGATATGGCGGCAGTAAAAGATAACACACAGGTCGATCATTATCTTTCAATATTACTTGCCGAGTTACCGGTGAAACAGTCGGTGAGCCTGGTGGTGAAACTAACCGGTGAGCATAAGAATGAAGTTTACAAACGCGCGCTGGAGTTAAAGCAGGGCTAAAAACATGATCCGACAGCTGCTGGTTTTTATAAGTCTTTTTGTTTTCTCATATGCTCAGGCAGCAAATGATAAAGCTTTTTTCTGGCAGGTCAGTTCTGATGACTCGATCGTCTATCTGACAGGATCGATACATTTTGCAGATACTAGTTTTTATCCGTTAAGGCAGGAGATAGAGCAGGCCTTTAATCGCTCCGACTACCTGGTGGTAGAGCTGGATATAAGTCGTATGGATAACGATGCATATAATCAGTTGGTGGCAGAAAAGGGTATGTATAAAGATGGTAAAACCATCAAGCAGGCTCTGTCTGCTGAGACATGGAATCAACTAAAGCAGCGTTTACTACAGCTTGATGTTGATTACGACACGATAAAAAATTTCAAACCGGGCATTCTGGTGCTGACTTTGAGTGCGATCCATGCAATGCAGATGGGGCTTGAGCCGCAGTTAGGTATCGATATTCATTTCTTGCACAAAGCAGCAAACAATCCGGAGAAAAAGATCATTGAGCTCGAGACGATGGAGCAGCAGATCAGTTTATTTGTGAATATGCCAAATGGTGACCTGTTGCTGAAAGAAAGTCTGTACTCGCTGGATGAGGCAGAATCATTGATGACAGATATGGTTCGTTACTGGAAGCAGGGTGATGAATCACAGATGCATAAACTTCTGTTTGAAGATGCGATCGATCAGTACCCGGCGTTTAGCGAGATATATGATCGCCTGTTTTATGAAAGAAATCGGCAGATGACTGAAAAAATAGAAGCCATGTTAAAGCAGAAGTCAGCAACAAAAACATCTTATTTCGTTGTTGTCGGCAGCGGCCACCTGCTTGGTGAGAAAGGTATTGTAAATGTGCTGCAAGAAAAAGGTTATAAGGTGAAGCGATTGTAGTGAAGGATGAAAAGCGAAAAATAAAAAACTAGAAACAGGATCTGTTTTTAAACTGTTGGTTTTTTATTAATCACTTCTCATTTTTCATTGGCTTTAAGCTGGGTTTTTAAATATGGTTAAAGGCCAAGCTTCTTCTCAAGATAATGGATATTGGTGCCACCTGCCTGAAAATTCGCATCACCAATAATCTCTTTATGCAATTCAATATTGGTGTTGATGCCGGTGATGCTGATTTCATCAAGCGCACCTTGCATACGTGCAAGCGCTTCTTCCCGGGTATTTCCATATGAAATCAATTTACCGATCATGGAGTCGTAATGCGGAGGCACGGTGTAGCCGCCGTAGATATGGGTATCGACACGAATACCCGGTCCACCGGGCGGATGATAATGTTCGATGGTGCCAGGCGAGGGGATAAATGTTTTTGAGTGTTCCGCATTCAAGCGGCATTCAATGGCATGGCCTCTGATTTCGATGTCACTCTGTTTGTAGCGTAGCTTTTCACCGGAAGCGATGTAGAGCTGCTCTTTGATGATGTCAACGCTGGTGACCAGTTCGGTCACTGGATGCTCTACCTGTACTCGGGTATTCATTTCGATGAAATAGAATTCTCCGTCCTGATATAAAAATTCAAAAGTACCAGCGCCGCGATAGTTCGTTTTGATACAGGCATCGACACAGCGCTGACCAATTTTTTTGCGTTGTTTTTCTGTGATGCCGGGAGCAGGGGCTTCTTCCACTACTTTCTGGTTACGTCGCTGCATAGAACAATCACGCTCACCGAGATGAATCGCACTACCCTGGCCATCGGACAATACCTGTATCTCAACATGGCGTGGTGTTTCCAGGTATTTCTCCATGTACACCATATTATTGCCAAAGAAGGTGCCGGCTTCCTGTTTGGTCAATACGATAGAGCTTTGTAACGTCGCATCGGTATGCACTACGCGCATGCCGCGGCCACCACCACCGCCTGCGGCTTTAATGATAATGGGGTAACCAATTTTTTTAGCCAGTTGCTGGTTAACATCAGCGTCATCACCTAGCGGTCCGTCAGAGCCTGGTACGCAGGGAACGCCAGCAATCTTCATGGCTTCGATAGCAGCAACTTTGTCGCCCATGGTACGGATGGATTCGGGTGATGGGCCGATAAATATAAAGCCGCTGTCTTCGACACGCTCGGCAAAATCAGCGTTTTCAGATAAGAAGCCATAACCAGGATGGATGGCTACCGCATCCGTGACTTCTGCTGCGCTGATGATTGCCGGTACATTCAGATAACTTTGATCAGACGGGGCCGGTCCAATACATACGGACTCATCAGCCAGGCGGACGTGTTTGAGGTCGCGATCAGATTCGGAATGCACGGCGACCGTTTTGATGCCAAGCTCGCGACAGGCGCGCAGAATGCGCAATGCAATTTCGCCTCGATTGGCGATAACAACTTTGGATATCATCTGACTATGCCTTATTCGATAACGATAAGCGGTTGTCCAAACTCAACCGGTTGAGCGTTTTCAACAAGAATGGCTTTCACCACGCCTGACTTATCGGCTTCGATCTGATTGAGGATTTTCATTGCTTCAATGATGCAGACGGTGTCACCTTCACTGACGCTGTCACCCACCTTGCAAAATACTGGCGCGCCGGGTGATGCAGCGGTATAGAAGGTGCCAACCATGGGTGCGTTTACTGTGTGGCCGCTAATTGCAGGAGTTTCATCCGGCGTTTCAGCCGCAGCAGGTGCCGTAGCCACAGGCGCTGGTGCAGCAAATTGCTGAACTGGTGCAGGTGCGTTAGTCGAGTAGCGTGAGATGCGAACCGATTCTTCACCTTCGTTTATTTCGATTTCAGCAATGCCGGACTCTTCCAGCAGCTCGATTAATTTTTTTACTTTACGAATATCCATAGAGGTTAACCCTGACTCTTTTGGTCATGTTGTAATTGAGTGATCGCTGCCTGTAACGCCAGTTCATAGCCTTGTGCACCAAGGCCAGAGATAACACCAGCAGCAATATCAGAAAAATAGGAATGTTCACGGAATGCTTCACGGGCGTGAACATTAGACAAATGAATTTCAATAAACGGGATATCAACACCGCTTAGGGCATCACGCAGAGCGACACTGGTATGAGTGAATGCGGCTGGGTTGATAATGATAAACCGTACATTACTTTTGGCTGCACTGTGAATGTGCTCGATCAGATCTGCCTCAGCATTGCTTTGCACGCTGTTCAAGCTTAGATTATTATCAGCGGCGATCTGTGACAGTTTCTTATTAATGCTGTCTAGCGTAGCCTTACCATAGTGTTTAGGCTCGCGAGTACCTAACAGGTTTAGATTGGGGCCATTGATAACGAGTAAATCGGGCATTCCGGTGAATTTTTTAGCCAAATGTTTTTATGAATATAGAATTGTGCATAAAATTCAGCTAAATGTCCACTATTTCGTCGAATTTGTAGGGAAATTCGTTAAATAGTTCGATTTGTTCTAATTTATAAACGAATTCCGCGTTCTGCCAATAATTCTTTTGCTTTTATCGTGCTCAATTCTCCCCTGAACGTGTCGCTAATTTCGCCGTCACGATTAATGATTACAGTGTATGGAAGGGCGCCAATACCGTTTCCGTAACGTTTTGCCAGCAGCACACCGTCTGCTTCTGCTACCAGCGATGGATAATTCATGCCGACTTCTTCAACATACTCACGAACGGCCTCTTCATCATCGATGGCGATACCGACAATCTGGAATCCCTGTTCACCGTAAGTGTTTTGTAACTCGATAAATTCAGGGATCTCTTTCAGGCAGGGCGGGCACCAGGTTGCCCAGAAATTAAGCAAGATTATCTTGCCGTCCCATTCCTTGATGTTGCGCAGCTCTCCGTCCAGATCGGGCGCAGCAAACTCGGGGCGCTGCAGGCCGATTGCGGGGTTGTTCTGTGCTTGTGCCTGCACTTCTACGGGCGTCTGATTAAGAGACTGTTGTAAAGCAAAACCCGTGCTGCCGGCGATGGCGATAGCGGCAATAAATATTATGGTGTTTTTCATTTTATGTAAGAGCGGTTAAAGCTGAAAAGATTCAGCGTATTTTATATGAAAACTCGTTTCGGTTTTACATTTCTGTAGGAGCGGAATTTATTCCGCGAAAATCTTGTTTTCTTACTTAGGTATTGCGGTTCTCGCACAGCGGGCGAGTTACCATCTTTTTGGCTTTTTTAGATTCTCTTGCCTACATGACTGTCTATTCTGAATTTGTCTTGTGAGTTTCGCCTTTTACGGCGAGTCACTTTTTTTCTACAGCTAAAAAAAGTAACCAAAAAAAGCCGTCATTACGCCTGACGCCCCTGTAAAAGACACAGGGGTGCCCATTGAGAAATGTCGGCTAGCATGCTGAGCCAGAACTCGCCCACGTAAACAAAAAACGTGGACTCAGACATGCTGGCACAGAAAACCCATGCCACCCGTCATACCTCAATGGCTTGGCTGAGGTGAGAGAAAATCAAAAGAATAAAACAAAAACTTAAACCATAAACTAAGAACTAAAAACAAAGCCAGTATTACCATCCATAACAAGTAGTGCACTCTGTTTTTGACTCTGTTTTTTATACCACCTTAAGCAAGCCATTGAGGCTGTGCAGCTGTCATGGGCTTTCTGTGAAAACTGTCTGAGCGACTTTTGCGAGTTTTTTCACAGCATGATAGCTGTGCTGCTTCAATGGGAATCCCTGTGCTTTTTAACAGGGACGCAGCTGACGTGGCGGCCTTTTCTGGTTACTCTTTTTGGCTGTTGCAAAAGAGTAACTCGCCCGCGAGGCGAGACTCGCAATGCCAAAACACTGCACAATCGTTAAGTGTTATCAACAGGGAAAGTCAATACTAGTTTAATGCCCGTTCAACATGCTGTCTAAATTTCTCAGCAGGCATAAAACCCACCACTCGATAGTTCCTGCGCTCTTCGCCGTCAGGACCAAAGAACATGATAGAGGGTGGACCGATGATTCCGAAGTGTTTATACAGTTCTGTGTCCTTGTCATCATTCGGGGTGACATCTGCCTGCAATAAAACAACATCAGCTAAAGCAGCTTGTACAGCAGGGTCTGCAAAGGTCAGTACTTCCATCTCTTTGCAGGAGACACACCAGTCCGCGTAGAAATCCAGCATCACCGGTTTGCCGGCGGCTTTGGCTTTGGCCAGCTCAGCGTTCAGGCCAGCAACACCTTTAATCTGTTTAAAGTTTAAATGTTCAACAGCGACCGTGGTGCCAGAGATACCGCCAAGCCCTTTTAATGGCTGGAACAGGTTCCGGTTGCCGCCGGCCAGCCCGATCAATAAGATGATGCCATAGATAAGCAGCAATACACCCAGGCCTTTCCACAGTTTTTTCCAGCCGCTGCTGCCTTCGGTTAGACCATCAACTGCTCCCATATAGATGGCAGAGACAATAATCAATACAGCCCATAGCGCCATGGTAGCACCGGCTGGCGCGACCCTTTCGAGCAGCCAGATAGCGAGTCCAAGTAATAGCACGCCAAACACGGCTTTGACCGCATCCATCCAGGCACCTGCTCTGGGTAAAAATTTCCCGGCTGAGGCACCGATAACTAATAACGGTGCGCCCATGCCCATGCTCAGTGAGAACAGGGCCATGCCGCCAAGGACAGCATCGCCGGTTTCTGCGATATAGATGAGCGCGCCAACCAGGGGGGCGGTCACACAGGGGCCAACGATGAGAGCTGATAAAAAGCCCATGATAGCGACACCGACGATATTGCCGCCCTGCTGGCTATTACTAATATTAACCAGTTTGCTCTGGATGCTTGCCGGCATCTGCAATTCATAAAAGCCGAACATAGAAAAAGATAGAGCAACAAAGATGGCGGCAAAGCTGCCGATGATCCACGGGTTCTGGAACCATGCCTGGATGTTTTCGCCGGATAATCCGACCAGTATGCCGACGATGGTGTAGGTCATCGCCATGGCGAGCACATAGACCAATGACAGATAGAAAGCTTTGCGGGTGGTGATATCTTCACCCTGACCAACGATGATGCCAGACAGGATAGGGACCATCGGAAATACGCAGGGTGTAAATGCTAACAACAGCCCCGCGCCAAAAAATATGATCAGTGTCAGCCAGGTATTGCCGCTACGCAGCGCGTTGGCAATTTCGTCCTGCTCAGAGACGGGTTCGGACTGGTCATTGTCTATTGCTGAGGCCTGCGCCGCAGAAAAGGGAGAGATTCTGACGGTGAATTTTTTAGTTTGTGGCGGGTAGCAGATACCTGATACTTCAGAACATCCCTGATACTTGACCTTGAAAGTGACTTCTTTGTCACCACTATCAGTATATTGGTAGGGTAGTGCAGCATCAGCAAAGTGGTGGTAGACATAAAGTGTCTTGTTGAATATCGGGTCATCTTTGGCTTCACCCTCGGATAATACCAGTGGTTTAGCGACCACGCTGGCATCATCGGTACTGATCTGCATCTTGTCACGATACAGATAGTGCCCCTCGGCAATCACCCAGTTAACTTTGAATTGTCCTGGTTGTGAGTCATAGCTGATCTGGAAAGCCTCATCAGGATCGAGGATATCATCCTGGCCGCCCAGATTATCTAACAGGTTAAAGCCTTCGGCAGCCCAAACAGGTAAACTAACGCTGAGCAACAGTAAAAGAGTAAATATTGATTTAATAGGTTTTGTCATATTGGATGCACGTCTGTCTTACGATGGTTGGGGTTTTTAGTTAGACACGTTTTCTATCGCAGATTCAAATAAAACCGCTAATGGTATAACTAAAAGCTAGTCACTAATACTAGCAAACAACAGCTTAATAATATCTTAAATAACGAAAGAGTAACTAATGTTTCGAAACTGGCCTTTATTGTTCATCATCATCCCACTGGTAGAGTTGTACGTCCTTATCGCTGTCGGCGAAGAGATCGGTGCGCTCTGGACCGTTATCCTGGTATTGCTGACAGCAGTTATCGGGGTGAATCTGTTGCGTATGCAGGGCATGAGCACCCTGGCCAGAGCACAGAAAAACATGGCGCAGGGCACCATCCCGGCGATGGAAATGATGGAAGGCGTAGCACTGGCTGTAGCCGGCGTATTGCTTATCACACCGGGCTTCATCACTGATACGATCGGTTTTCTGTGCCTGTTTCCAGCCAGCAGGCAGGCCATTATTCGATATCTCATGGCCAGGGCGACGGTGCATACTAATTTAGGTGGTTTTCATTCAAGTCAGCACCATGATCCCCGATCGAAGCCCTCTGAGACTGATCGCAGCAAAACAGGTCGCACCATCGAAGGCGAGTATCGACGCGAAGATTAGGGGTGATAGCGTCAGGCAGGAATTAACCGGTATGCCCGGGTAATAAAATAATACATAAAATTTCCCTCTTTTTTATCGCTTGCCCCTTGTAATCTCTAATTTCGACCACATCTAGTCAAACCATCAGACCTTGTGAGTAACCGGGATATTTCCGGGTCGAATACTTGACTCTGTAGGTTTCGTCATTATGATTAGCACTCACATCGAGAGAGTGCTAACTAATTATTAATACTATTTATCTTTTAGAGGAAAACAAAAATGAAAATACGTCCATTACACGACAGAGTTGTCGTTAAACGTATGGAAGAAGAGCGCACAAGTGCCGGTGGTATCGTGATCCCTGATTCAGCCACAGAAAAGCCATCAGAAGGTGAAGTTATTGCGGTTGGCAATGGCAAAGTGAATGATGCAGGCGAAGTTCGTGCGTTGGATGTAAAAGTCGGCGATAAGGTTTTATTTGGTAAATACTCAGGTACAGAGATCAAGATCGATGGTGATGAAGTCCTGATTATGCGCGAAGAAGACATCCTTGGTGTTATAGCTGCTTAAGCTGACATCATTACAGATACAGAATTTATAAGTTTTAAGAGGAATTAAATATGTCAGCAAAAGACGTACGTTTTGGCGATGATTCACGTCACCGCATGGTACAGGGTGTAAACATTCTGGCCAACGCAGTAAAAGTAACCTTAGGTCCTAAAGGCCGTAATGTCGTATTAGAAAAATCATTCGGCGCTCCAACCATCACTAAAGATGGTGTTTCAGTTGCTAAAGAAATCGAGCTGGAAGACAAGTTCGAAAATATGGGCGCGCAGATGGTAAAAGAAGTTTCATCACAGACATCTGATATCGCGGGTGACGGTACCACGACGGCGACCGTTCTGGCACAGGGCATCGTTCGTGAAGGCATGAAATCAGTTTCTGCAGGCATGAATCCGATGGATCTGAAGCGCGGTATTGATAAAGCGACTATTGCAGCAGTTGAAGCACTGAAAAAATTATCAAAACCTTGTGAAGACACCAGCGCTATCGCACAGGTAGGTACTATCTCTGCAAACTCTGACTCAAGTGTTGGCGACATCATTGCTGAAGCGATGGATAAAGTCGGTAAAGAAGGTGTTATCACCGTTGAAGAAGGTACTTCTCTCGATAACGAACTGGATATCGTTGAAGGTATGCAGTTCGATCGTGGTTACCTGTCACCTTACTTCGTCAACAACCAGGAGCACATGACTGCTGATCTGGAAAATCCTTTTGTTTTACTGTTTGATAAGAAGATCTCAAACATCCGTGAGTTACTGCCAACATTAGAAGCAGTGGCTAAATCAAGTCGTCCGCTGTTGATCGTTGCTGAAGATGTTGAAGGCGAAGCGCTGGCAACATTGGTTGTAAATAGCATGCGCGGTATCGTTAAAGTATGTGCGGTTAAAGCACCTGGCTTTGGCGATCGTCGTAAAGCGATGATGCAGGATCTTGCTGTGCTGACTAGCGCGACTGTTATCTCTGAGGAAGTTGGTCTGTCATTAGAAAAAGCAACGCTGGAAGATTTAGGCACAGCAAAACGCATCACCATTACTAAAGATAACACAGTGATTGTCGA
>JBFFVI010000024.1:0-14117 GCA_041570895.1 Gammaproteobacteria bacterium | reverse complement strand
CGCCATCCGTTGCCTGTTGCAGAGGGATGCAGTGCTAGATGAATTTCGTGAGTTGATCAACGTCGAGCCCGCAGCGGGTGCGCTGTCGGTCAATAATTTTGAGTCGGTACCGCTGTTCGTGAGTTATTCACCTGATGAACTCCTGTTGCAGCCGGAAAATAAACGCAAAGCCTGGCTGGATCTGCAGCAGCTGCAAACAATAATCGAAACTTGATTAGACAAACAAAAACAATATGGCAGTAAATTTTGAAAATATGAATGATGAATTGACTGCGCTTGTCGAGTTGCGCACGATGAAATCTTCAGATTTGAAACAGGTTATTGCGGTAGAGAAAAGAGCTTATCCGCATCCATGGACCCTGGGCATTTTTCGTGACTGTTTGCGTGTGGGTTATAACGCCTGGGTGATGACACTGGATAATAACGTTATCGGTTACGGCATCGTCATGTTGTCACCCGGTGAAGCGCATATCCTGAATATCTGTGTCGATCCAGATTATCAGGGTAAGTCACTGGGCCGCCACCTGTTGCGCCACCTGGTGAAAATGTCACATCAGACCGATATCGATATGGTGCTGCTTGAAGTGCGGCGTTCAAACACGTCGGCGCAGCAACTGTATATCTCTGAAGGTTTTCATGAACTGGGGGTACGCAAAGCCTATTATCCTTCGGATAAAGGGCGTGAAGATGCGCTCATCCTGGCAAAATACCTGGCGCCAGAATCCTGACAGTAAGCACTCATGCAATCATTGTAAGCGGGATTTTATATCTGAAATGACTGATGCAATACATCAAGCAATGGTGAGATATAAATACAGGCTCCTGTTCTGCTTTATCTTATTGTTTGACCTCTGTGCCTGTAGTAACGACCACGAAGCAGAGCAGAGTAGTGCGCAGGGAAATAATCAGGACTGGCAAACAGTCAGTTTACCTGATATCTCGCATCAGCCCATCAAGTTACGTGTTGCCCGTGTGCTCAATCCGCGCTTTGCGCAGTTATCAGACGATAACATCAGGCAGTTGTTACAGCGTACGCAGCAACTGGTAAAACAACATTTCGATATCGATGTCGAATTTTCGCAGATAACAACGTTGCCTGTCGAAGATGTTTTTGCTGCCATCAATCCACAGTTGATCACAGCACGCAGCGCTGGAATCGTCAGCCTGGATGTTATCGATGACAACGCACGAGAAGCTATGCAACAGGCGGTGTTCGCTACGTTATCAAATTATTCAGGCAATAAACAAAACGTCATCGATTATGCGCAACCGTATCTGCTGCATCCCGAGATTGAACAAAACGATTTTATCGGTTTATCTTATGCGCTGGTCGATACCCTGATCTCGCGTTTGAGTTACTGGAAAACACAAATAGCGGCCGATGGAAAACCAGTGTTAGATTCAAATGTTTTTCATCAATGGGTGTGGCGGGATAGCCTGGGTTACAGCAACCTGTCGTATGATGTGCTGATCACCAATCAACTGGTTGCCAGTGCAGAATATTATGGCATGGATGTTCACTCGTCGATCCGCGGTGGCCTGACCGCTGGTACCACGAGTTTCAATAAAAATACACCGTTCTCCGCATTTGTTTATATCATGTTGTATCCCATGCTAAATAACAGCGAGATGATGACCATGCTGCGCCAGGATGAAAACTATGACGATGAACAGATCATCAACTATTCCGCTGCCCTGCTAACGCATGAGCTAGGCCATCTATTACTGCACCTGGGGCATCCTTTCGGTAATAAACACTGCATCATGTCGCCGACAATCATGCTGAATTATCGTGACTGGTACGACCATCTGGATGCCGGTTTATGTGCTATCGGTAGCACTCCGGCGATGACACCCGGGGCGGCAAAAATCGACTATAACCGGCGCTGGTAAGCCCAGCACATAGATCAAATCTTGCATAACAAAGCATGTCAACCGATGGCGTGAAACAGTAGTGATGCTATAGCGAAGTCTGTATAATTGCGCCGCTATGGCCTATCTAGAAGAAGTAAAACGTCGGCGTACCTTCGCCATCATCTCCCATCCGGATGCGGGTAAAACCACGCTGACAGAAAAACTGCTGTTGTTCGGGGGAGCGATTCAGATGGCGGGTACCGTCAAAGGCAGAAAAGCGGCGCGCCATGCCACTTCAGACTGGATGGAGCTGGAGAAACAGCGCGGTATCTCGGTAACGTCATCAGTCATGCAGTTCCCGCATAAAGATTGCATCATCAATCTGCTCGATACCCCGGGACATGCCGATTTCTCTGAGGATACCTACCGTACATTAACCGCGGTGGATTCTGCCCTGATGGTGATCGATGCCGCCAAGGGTGTTGAGGAACGCACCATCAAGTTGATGGATGTCTGTCGTCTGCGTACCACACCCATCATCACCTTCGTCAACAAGATGGATCGCGAAGCGCGTGAGCCGATAGATATCCTCGACGAGATCGAAGATATCCTGAACATCAAATGTGCACCGATCACCTGGCCGATCGGCATGGGTAAAAACTTTAAAGGTGTGTTTAATCTGGCCAACGATACCGTGCAGTTTTTCAGTGCTACCCACGGTGGCAAGATACAGCAGGGCGATATCATCGAAGGCCTGGATAATCCTCAGCTGGATGAAGTACTGGGCCACATGGCAGCTGAGCTGCGTGACGAGATCGAACTGGTAAAAGGTGCCAGTCACGAGTTCGAACTAGAGGCTTATAAGAAAGGTGAGCTGACACCGGTATTCTTCGGTTCGGGTATCAACAACTTTGGTGTCGGCGAGCTGCTCGACGCACTCAATGATTTCGCACCGTCACCCAAAGCGCGTGACACGCAGAGCCGAACAGTCGAACCGGAAGAAGAAAAATTCACCGGTTTCGTGTTCAAGATCCAGGCAAACATGGACCCCGGGCATCGTGACCGTATCGCCTTCGTACGTATCTGTTCAGGCATGTATAAAAAAGGCATGAAAGTAAAACACGTGCGTTTGGGCAAGGATATAAAACTGGCCGATGCGGTTACCTTTATGGCGTCAGACCGTGAACAGGTCGAAGAAGCCTATACCGGCGATATCATCGGTCTGCATAACCACGGCACCATGCGTATCGGCGACACCTTCACCATGGGCGAAGATCTGGCGTTTACCGGCATACCCAATTTCGCGCCGGAACTGTTTCGCCGTGCCCAGTTAAAAGATCCGTTAAAGATGAAAGCCCTGCAAAAAGGCCTGATGCAATTATGTGAAGAGGGCGCGACCCAGCTGTATCGTCCAGTACACAATAATGATCTGATCCTGGGTGCAGTCGGTGTCCTGCAGTTTGAAGTGGTCAAACATCGTCTGATGGATGAGTATAACGTTGACTGTAACTTTGAAGCCGTCAACGTGACCACCGCAAGATGGATCGAATGTGATGATGAAAAAGAACTGACCAGGTTCAAGAATCGTCAGACAACCAACCTGGCATTAGATCATGCGGGTGACCTGGCCTATATCGCACCGACCCGGGTTAATCTCGATATGACGATTGAGAAATGGCCGAAGATCAAATTCCTCTCTACGCGGGAACACGGGATCTATAGCTAATAAAACCCTGTCATGCTGAGTGAAGCGTGAGGATCTAATGCTTATAAATTTTCATTTCGAGTGGGAATGTATAATAAGGGGCTGATATTTTTTGTTTTTTTAAAATAGATCCGTGCCTCTGATAAAATGTGCTTAAATAATAATCCTCAGTCAGCTTTTTATGATTTTAATAGAGCATGCAAAACGAATATGAATAAACCATGGCTAACAATTCGTCACTACGGCTTATTGCTTATCTTGTCGGTATCAGCGATAACCGCTTATGCTGCGCAAGAAGCTCCTGCTGCGCAAGAAGCTCCTCTTGAGTACGAAGATAATGACGTTTATATGCGACTTGTCATACGCAGCAAAGATCAACTTTCTGCGTTTTATGTCGGTCGCGGGTTTCCGCAAAATGCCATCGACGAAATATTAAAAACATGTTTCATTACCCCTCTGGTCCGAAACAAAACCCTTGATGCCTTATGGGTAGAACCGGATAGCTGGAGCTTTATAGGAGATAACCAGCCGATTGCGCGTATTAAGCGTGATTACTGGGACAAACCCTGGAAAGATACTGGTCTGTCACTGGCGCATCAATCCACTTTTGGCTGGACACTGATGCCCGAAACCCGTGACCTTCGTATCGATGAAGGCGTCGGCGGAACCATCGCCATTCCGATGCAGGAAACCCCATTTACCCTAAAGGCTCGTTTCAATACCGGGCTGAACAAGGAAGGCAAAGCAAAGATCATCGAATTCAAGGACATCACATGCGCAAACTAACAGCTAATTTAAAAATATTCCTATGTATGAGTCTGATGGTCTTTTCAGCGACTACCGCCATTGCTGACGACCAGCTGCCGAAAGGCATCATGAAATTAAAAGGACAGCCTGCACCACCGTTAAGGTTAAATAATCTTGACGGTGAAGAATGGAATATCGAGCAAGCACGTGGTCATTGGGTGTTTCTTCATTTCTGGGCCAGCTGGTGCGGACCCTGTCGCGAAGAAATGCCAACGATTCAGGCTATCGTGCCAGCGTTTGAAGATACCAGCCTGGAAATTGTGCTGGTAAATACTGCTGAAACGGAAGATACCGTGTTTGAATTTATCGGTGTTGTTGCACCTGGATTAAACCCACTGGTCGATGCCGACGGCCAGGCCACGGAACTATGGCAACCACGCGGGCTTCCAGCCACCTTTTTTGTTGATCCAGACGGAAAACTGCAATACCTCGCTCTTGGCGGACGTGCATGGCATGAACCTGCCTACCTCAATTTCCTGAAAAAACTCACAAGTAAATAAAAATCTTCATGGGGTTTTAATGCTTAAAATATTAGCATTTGGATTTTCAATCCTTGGATGCATCAGTTGTACCTCATCATCTGCGTTATTGTCGGCAAGTCACGATTTTAATGTTATCGAATTAACCATTGAACAGACCCATGAAGCACTACGTTCAAACCGGGTTAGCTGTGAAACCCTGACTCGCAGGTATCTGAATCGCATTGAAGCCTATGACCAGGCGACAAAATTAAATTCAATTATTTATATCAACCCAAATGCTATCGAGAAAGCCAGGTTGTTAGATAAAAAATTTACCGAATCAGGCGCGATGAACAAACTTCATTGCATACCTGTCATTCTAAAAGATAATTTTGATACCGCTGACATGCCTACCGAGGCAGGTTCAATAGCATTAAAAGGTTCATATCCGCCGGATGACGGTTTTATGGTTAAAAAACTGCGTCAGCAGGACGCCATCATCATTGCGAAATCCAACATGGGCGAGTGGGCTTTCAGTCCTTACAATACCATCAGCTCTACCCATGGCGAGACACGAAACGCGTATGACTTATCCAGGGTGCCAGCAGGTTCAAGTGGCGGTACTGCGTCAGCAATAGCGGCAAACTTTGGCATCATCGGCATGGGCTCTGACACCGGTAACTCGATCAGGGGGCCGGCCTCGCACCTGTCATTGGTGGGTATACGTTCTACTATCGGTGCAACGAGTCGTGACGGCATCGTACCGCTGGTATTAAACAGGGACGTTGCTGGACCGTTGATGCGAACGGTTAAAGATACCGCGATTGTTTATTCGGTGATTGCAGGATTTGACCCAGCTGACGCCAGCACCAGAGATGGCAGGGAACGTGTAAAAAGTGATTACACCTTCAATTTGCATAAACGTGAACTGAATGGCGTACGACTTGGTGTTATCCGACAGATGTTTGATACTGATTTCGCTGATCCTGAAGTGCTTGATATCATGGATCAGGCAATTGATGATCTACGCAAAACTGGCGCGACAATCATCGATCCATTCGAGGTTAAAGACTTTGATCGTCTTAAGGACGCCACCGGTTTTTGTAGTCGTTTTTATTATGATCTGAATAATTATTTAAAAACACTCGGCCCGGACGCACCGGTCCAATCGTTGGATGAGGTATTCGAAAAAAAATTATTCCGCGAACAAAACATCGATGCTATGCAGTGGGCATTGGCTGAGAAGGGTGATCCGGGTCTGCAGAATCCACCCTGCGTAGACGTCGTGGGTGATCCACGCAGGAAAGAATTTCTCGATGCCGTCGTTACAGCAATGAATGATGCAGAAGTCGATGCGATTATTTATCCTTCATGGAGCAATCCACCACGTAAACTGGCAGATAACGATAGCCCCCACGGCAATAATAGTCCTACTATTGCGCCGCACACAGGCCAACCAGCGATAACGGTTCCAATGGGCTTTACCACAGATGGTCTACCCGTTGGTCTACAGATCCTGGCTCGGCCTTACGACGAAGATAAACTGTTCCAGTATGCTTATGTCTATGAGCAGGTGACAAAACATCGGAGACCCCCCGACGCTTTCGGACGTTTAAAATAAAAAGGGAGAAAACAGGTAGAATCCTTTAAACACGGTTTCAGCCTCAAACATCAACCACGTCTGACTGCTTGAAGAAGCTATGGTTCTAATAGAAATGTGAGTAAAATCAGGGCTATTGACATTAGTTTCAGATGGTTTAATTTATCGTTATACATTGCAACACAGCCAGGAGCGAACATGCCTAACAAACAAGAGCGTCGAAGCACCAAACGCATCGATTGTTACAACAGAAGCATTCTTAATAGCGAGATCGAACATAGCCTGGTGGTAGATGTCAACAAAGATGGTGCTGGACTGCTATTGCTGAAGGATCAGTCACTTTTCAAGGATTTTGAAGCCGATGGCCGTCCTATTATTACTGGCGATGTTCACCTGACCGTTTTTCACCCTGACATACTAAAAGATGGTATCAGCATCGATGCTAACATTGTATGGGTGGATTATGATTATTCCGACGATTACCACAAAATCGGTGTCTGCTTCGATAACATGAATAAAGCAGAGGTTGATAAACTAATAGACTGTCTATCCAAACAGTGCAGCTATTATTTTCATTGTGAACTGGAAAAGCGCTAAATAAATAATAAACCGAGTCAATGGTGGCTTAAAAGGGTGGATCTATCTATCAGCTAAAAGTCGTAGACTATGTAGGTTGTGGAAGAGCAAAATATAAATGAGGTATTTGACTACAGGGCTTTGAGGTTACTCATGGGGGTCATTGCTTTATCTATCCCATTTTCGGTTAGCCTGCTTTCATGTGTAACGCTTACTTCCATTAGCGCCTCCTGTCACACTGAAGCGCAAGATATATTTATCGGCGCATTATTTACTCAAGCAATAGCATTGGTCGCTTTTGGTATAGCCTGGATAGTTACCGGAAAATACCCGAGACTATTTACCGGTGATGATGAAATGCTGTGATTATTTTCAAAGTAATGCCTAATCATTGTATTAATACTGAAGAATTAATACATCTCGTGTGATCAAGTAAAACAGTGGCGTCTGAACAGTTTGAATTTAGGTGCGAAAAATGATCAATCTATTGAATTTTATAAAAGCAATAATAGTATCTACTGTCATCAGTGGCATTTATACCTTGTACACAACAACTAGCAGCTTTCAGGATCAATTAGCCCGCGAAGGACAGGAGGTTGGAAAGATCGAGGCGTTGATGCACTACTCCACACTAGTCGATGTTTGGGCACGTATGTTATCTGGCTGGTTTCACTTATTTGTTATCTGTTTCATCGCCTGTTTGTTACTGATGCTCTGGTTAAAATCACCTGGTAAACACTCAACTGATATGTAACAAAACAGATTAATTCTGTATTGCAGCTCAGCTGAGATTAAATGTTAGAGTCATAATATTAAATATCGAAAGAGGATAAATTAATGGAAAATTCTGTAGCTCAAAATGATCCAATAGTCAGCATCTTTCTGCCTATCATTATAATGTTCATCTTCAGTCTTGTGGCTCACATGTTAGCGAAAGAAAAAGGCAGAAATGTATTATTATGGACAATCTTAGGATTTATTCCCGTCGTCAATATCTTTTGTATGTGGTTTTTTGTTGGTGCAGCTAATCTACGGTTAGAAGAGAAAATTGACCAGTTATTAAAATCAACAGAACAATAGAGTTTAAATCAAAGATCAAACAAAGAGTCGAAGGGTAAAGAGTCTTCACTGCTTCATGGCAGCCTTGGCCTGACATAAGGAAACTGACCCAGATACTCGCGCTTCCACCAGTGTCCGGTAAGATTACGTTCCTCCATGGTTGTAAACCGGTACTGAAAAACCTGCACCCTGAGATAGGTGGGCGGTTTATCAATAAACGGATTATATTCGAGTAAATCGAGCACTTCAGCAGTGCCTTGTTGCAGGCGAGTTAGAAAACGATCAAACCAGTACAGCATGTTGTTATTTTTTGGTGGCACGAACCAGATCATCCAGTCCAGTCTGGGTTGGTGTGGCACGATAAACGCCGGCTTTTTATCGAGCTGCTGCGGCTTGTATTTAAAGATATAACTTTTCCATTCTTTACCATCGTACGAACCTTCTATCTGTAGCTCGTGACGTTCAGTTTGCATGTTAGGAAATACGTGAAATATATGTCCTATGCCCCATGAACGAACCAGAAAAGCTGATCTTTCTATTGCGGCAGGAAAGTTTACGTTTGAAACCATAGTGGTAAATGCAGTACTGCTGCTGAGCAGGATGAGGAAGGCAAAACCAGGTAATGGATAACTGCGTTTATCGATTATTGGACTGGCCTCGATATGATTATCAGGCGAAATTAGAGTTTGTAACCGGCGCGGCAGTACTCTGCGTAAAATATCGTCATCCAGTAAAAACAGACACAATACGATGGTTAACAGGTTTATCCAGTTATGGTTACTGGTCGCGATAATGATCAGTTGCATGATGATGGTTATGGCAGCGGCAAACAGACGAAACTTACGTGGCAGAAAAATAAAGAAAGGCACGATCAGTTCAGTGAAAAACACCAGTAGTACACCAGCCTGCAGTAACCATTCAGGTAACTGGTGAAAATACCAGGCACCGGCATGAGGCAGCGGCTGGGTTTCAAAATAATAATTCAGTGTTGTCAGGTTTGCCCAGCTGGGGTCACCACTGGCAAGTTTTGAAATGCCCGACATGAAGCGCAGGCGAAACAGCAGCCAGTGAAATAAAAAAAGCAGCAGGTGGCTGGGACCGTTGTTCAAAAAGATCGCCAGAAAACCGGCTTCCAGTAACAGGGTATCCCATTGAAACATGAGAAAAGTCTGGCCAGCATGAAGCATCGACAGATACAGGATGAATAAAACGATGAGTGACCACATCGGCTTAAAACCGAGAAATAATAACAGCGAGACAACACAGCCCAGTAAAGTGACGCTCATCAGGGCGAAATCACTGCTACTGAACCAGAACAGGTTGGGTTTATATAACCAGGCCAGGCTGCCATGATTTTGGTATAGATAGTCGAGTAGTTCATTAAAAGGCAAGATGCCATTGACACCGACCAGGCCGGTGATCTGTACCGCAAGTGAGGAAAAGGCTGCGAAATAGATAAGTGCCAGAAGTTTTATAAACAGGGCGCTTGTGAGTTGATAGTTATCTACCCTGTGTAGCGGGGTAGTGAGGTAATACGGCAATGATTTTACAAGCATGGGTCATCTGCCTCGCTTTAATAGCTAATCATTCTACCGGGTAAGCATTGATGTATACCGGCCTTTGAGTCGTTTGAATTAAGCGTACTGGATTTATCGGTGAAGGTAAACCGTGTTAAAGGGACAGATCTATTTAAAAGCTAAAAGATCTATCCCCTCATATTTTTATGCTAGCTATTAAAAAGTTAATGTTTGAGAATTGTATAAATATTGTGCAAGATGATCGGCATTATGAAATGGTCAGTCATCAAGAAAAAAATAATCTATCAGGGTTTTTTTAAACTAAGCGAAATTAAGCTGCAGCATAGCCTGTTTGCCGGTGGACAGAGTCCGGTACTTCGCCGTGAACTGCTGGATAGAGGACAGGCGGTCGCGGTACTTCCCTATGACCCGGTGCGAGATGAAGTCGTACTGGTTGAACAGTTCAGGATCGGTGCCGGCAAAGATAAAAACGGACCGTGGCTGATCGAGATCATTGCCGGTTATCAGGAAGCGGGTGAGTCAGCCGAAGATGTGGTGCACAGAGAAGCCCATGAAGAAGCCGGCTGTGAAGTCACTGACCTGTTAGCGATGTTTCGATACTATTCCAGTCCGGGTGGCTCAGATGAACAGGTGCAGATTTTTCTTGGCCGCACAGATAGTGCTCATATAGAAGGAATACATGGCCTCGACGAAGAGGGTGAGGATATTAAAGTCCATGTTATCAGCAGTGAGCAGGCCTTTGACTGGTTAGACTGTGGGCGCATCGATTCAGCAGCCCCCATCATCGCGCTACAATGGTTTCGTTTGAATCGTGATCGGATACGTGAGCAGTGGAAGTAAAGGGGATATATCTATTTAGAAAAAGCTAAATAGATATATCCCCTTTTAATGCTTTTAATAAAAAGAAAATACATTTACCGCAGAGGCGTGGAGACGCAGAGAAAAACTATAATTGTTTATTGCGTCACAGGCGCATATAGAACTCTGCGTCTCCAAGCCTCTGCGGTAAGAAAAGTTTTTAAAACTCAGCAGCTTCAACTTCCCCATAAGCCTGTGCACCTTGCGGCCCAAGCAAATCACTGTAACCGTACCAGTCTTTGTATGCGGCAGTTGTTTCTTTTGTGATATCAAGCACATCACTGCTATCAAGGTCGTCTTCAAAGGCTTTCTGAGCGGCCTCATATACCAGCACCAGGTAGTTAAGATATGTTTCTACCATGGCTTTATCACCGCTTGGTCCATGCCCGGGTATATAGGTTTTTATATTGCTTTTGAGTACTGTGTTAATTGTTGTTATGTTGCCCTGAAACTGACCATCCGCCGTTCTTGGTATGCGTAGTGACAAAACATTATCACCTAGAAATATCACTGAGCTTTCGACCACTTCGATCATGATGTCGCTTGTGGTATGTGATATGCCGTAATGATGTATCCTAAATGTGGTGTCACCCACTTTGATGACATCAGTATTATCAACTGTAAGGTCAGGTGCTACCACTTCTGTTCCCAGGCTGGCGCCCTCGGTGAGTGTGTTCATAGTACTAACCCAGGTTTCACCTTCACCGTTCTCTATTGCAATCAGCATTTCTGGATGGCCATAAATTTTCACATCAGGGTAAGCTGCTTTGATCGCCTGGTTAGCTAACCAGTGATCACCGTGGATGTGGGTATTGAATACTGCAACGATAGGTAGGTCGCTAATCTCTTTAACTTCGGCAAGTACGTATTCGCCAGTCTGCACGGTCGAGCCAGGATCGATCATGACTATACCGGCTGAGGTTATTACGATGCCAGGGTTGTTCATGAAACCTTTGTTTTCCGGATTGGGCAATTCACGTGGACCATGTATTACCCAGGTATTATTCGCTACTTCTTCAAAAGCGTAGGGGAACTCGCTGCTTGTTGTGGTAGCGGCTGTTTGTATGTTTGTTTGTGTCGCGGCTTGTGATGCTATTTTATCTGCCGAGTTATCAGCCGATGGTGAACAGGCCGCCAGAAAAAAAAGCATAAGGAGTGAGGTTACAGGTTTGATAGTAGGTTTAATTTGATGCTTCATGATTTATGCCTGTAAGTATTAGTTGTTTAGAATAAGTAGTGTCATCGCTATGGCAGCAGGTAAAGCCTGTAAAAATAAGATAGAACGTTTTGCCGTGAAAGCGCCATAAATGCCGGCAATTATAATGCAGCTAAGGAAAAAAATGAGCGCGTCAAAACCGCCGGTACTGACCAGTCCCCATAACAGCCCGGCTGCAAGAAAACCGTTATACAGGCCCTGGTTGGCGGCTAGCACTGCTGACTGTTGCGCGTAGTCTTCTTTCAGGCCAAAAACCTTTCGACCAAAAGGTGTGTTCCATAAAAACATCTCGAGCACCATGAACAGGATATGTGAAACGATGACGAGGCTGACAGCGATAGTCGATAAAATACTCATGGCTTCTTCTTAATAGTGTACCGTCTTTGCTCGCAATGACGATAGTTGTTTACATAGTTAACTTCTTTAGTTTTTCCTGCATTTCTTTTAGACCGATTTCCTGTAGTTTTTTAATATTGTTAACCGGCACCATTTCGATATCTGGATAGCTGGCGATGGCTTTTTCCAGGCTGTGTTCTCTGATGATGTGTAACATCGGGTAAGGTGAACGATTGGTGAAGTTACTAACATCATCCTCAGCAGCATCTTCAAACAGGTATTGCGGATGGAAGCTGGCAAGTTGATAGGTGCCGGCGTAATTCAGATCTTCTAACAACAGGTTTGAGAGATGTAAAAGTTCGAGATAATCATCGAACCGGTCATAGCCATCGGGGAAGATCAGCAGGCTGGTTTCGATACCTGCAGTGTTATCAAGCTTATCAAAGCAGTTTGCCAGTTGATGCAGATGCTGTTCGATATGTGGCTCTTCGCCCTGTGTGCTGGCAACAATATAGTCGATGCTATTATCGTTGAATGGTCTAGCGGCAAAAGGGCAGAGGTTTAAACCGATGACGATTTCCCTAACCCAGTCTTTTGTTTGTCGAATGATGTCTTCTGATGAGGTGCTCACAGCAGGATTGTTTATTGAGTGAGCATCTAGTGAGTATCCAGTTTGGCCAGTTCACTTAAGATCTGTGTGATCAGGGATTCGCCCTGTGCGCCCATGCGGGTACAGAGTTTGTCGACATCACGTTCGCCGTCGATCATGTCTTTGATGATGGCGCTGAAGCTGGCCATGTCACCACCGGCTCTGGACATCTGTTCTGCCATGTTACCTAACATCGACAGCGCATTATGATCACCACGGCGGGCTTCATTGATGAGTTGTGCAAACATCGGTGCAGCTTTTGAAGCATCACCGGCCTGTTCTGATTTAGGCAGCGTTGCCGGGTCCTGCAGGCCGCGTAATATACTGTCAGCGATAACCACGTCTTCTTCATCGAGGCCGTTGAGCAGCGCCTGATCACGGCTGCCGGCAAGGATCTTATTGATGACATTCACCAGGTCCTGCCAGCCATTTTGTGCCGACTGTTGCAGCACCATGTCTAACTGTGGTCTCAGCTCTGGATTATGAATAGTCTGTACTACAGCATTTACCAGACTGGCATGGGTCTGGAGAATCTGTTCAGCTTTTTCTGGATTGACCATAGTATTTCTCCGCTGCTTTTTGCTTATAATTTTAAAGTGTCTGGATTTTTTCTGCTTGTTGTTTGAACTGTTCTATCGCTTTAGTCATCTCTGCTAAACGCTCACGTTCTTTTTCGACCACGGCACCCGGGGCTTTATCAACAAAGTTTTTATTGACCAGTTTGGCCGTGGTCTTATCAACGTTAAGCTGCAATTTTCCGATCTCTTTTTCCAGCCTGGCAAGCTCCGCATCTTTATCGATAAGCCCGGCCAGTGGGATCAGGATCTTCATCTCACCAACCAGAGCAATTGCCGATTCTGGTGCTTCCTCGTCATCGGATATCCAGCTACTCTGTTCGACTTTGGCCAGCGTTTCGATGAAAGACTGGTTGTCTGTATAAAGTTTTTTATCGTTATCAGAAGCGTTCTGTAGCAGCAGTGATAAAGGTTTTCCAGGCGGTATGTCCATCTCCGAGCGGATACGGCGTACGCCGCTGATGAAGGTTTTAACCCACTCCAGATCCGCTTCTGCCTGGTCATCGATCTTGCTGCTATCCGATTCAGGGTAAGGCTGAATCATGATGCTGTCACCGGATTTGCCTGCCAGCGGGGCGACATGCTGCCAGCACTCTTCAGTGATGAACGGAATGATCGGGTGGTTCAAACGTAAAATCGTTTCTAATACACGCACCAATGTACGGCGGGTGCCGCGTTGTTCATTTTCTGGCGTTTTTTCATTGAATAAAACGGGTTTTGATAATTCCAGGTACCAGTCACAGTAATCTTCCCAGACGAAGGTATATAGATCATGAGCGATAAGGTCAAGACGAGAGTTAACATTGTGCTGTTCGATGCGCGCTTCGACATGCTGTAAGCGTGAGATGATCCACTTATCGGCCAGAGATAGAACAACATCGGG
>JBFFVI010000023.1:0-14190 GCA_041570895.1 Gammaproteobacteria bacterium | reverse complement strand
TTTTATGATTATGACGCCAAATATGAAGCGGATGATACCCAGTATATCTGTCCCTGTGGTCTGTCAGACGATCAGGAAGCAGCTTTTGCTGAGTTAGCCAGACAGGCTTTTAACGCGGTAAATGCTTCGGCCTGGGGGCGTGTTGATTTTATCGTCGATAAAAATAACCAGCCCTGGCTGATCGAGGTGAACACGGTTCCGGGAATGACTAGTCACTCACTGGTTCCGATGGCAGCAAAACAGGCCGGTATATCTTTTGATGAACTGGTGATGAGTATACTGACCATGGCGAAATGTGAATCTTGTTCGTAAGTATTAGTGCAACTATGAAAAGAAAAAATAAAACATCACTGCTTAAAAAGATTTTAAAAACATTGCCGGTGTTACTTGCGGGGGTGTCTGTGATTTATCTGGGTGTGTTGATCAAAGATATAGATATTCCTACCGTGATGCCCGTGGATAATGTTCAGGTTATGGGTGAGTTGAACTTTCTGGATAGGGACGAAGTTGAATCGATGGTTAAAAGTAAAATCCACGGTGGTTATTTTACAGTTGATCTGATCAGCATAAGAAAAACATTAATGCAAGATCCATGGGTAAGTAACGTCTCCTTGAGAAGGCAGTGGCCAGCAGGCTTAAATGTGATGATTGATGAGCATCAACCCGTTGCCTACTGGAATCATGATGGTTATATCAATGAGACCGGCGAAGTATTCAAGCCAGAAAAACTCGACACGAGTTTGAATCTGCCAAGACTGAATGGGCCTGAAGGACATCATAATAATGTCTGGAAATTCATGAACGTTCTCTATCAGGAAATGGCATTGCTTGAGTATGAAGTGGTTCGATTAAAACTGGATGATCGACGTGCGTGGCAACTGGTTATCGCCGGACATGAAAGTATCGAAACATCAGATTCTGTAGCCAGTGAAATTAATGTCAGGCTTGGGCGCTTCGATACGGAAAAACGTTTACAACGTTTTGTGCGAATTTTGCCTGCACTTACAGCGGAGTATGGTCTGGCTACAGGAAAGTTAACAGAAAACAACATTAAGGTTATTGATATGCGTTATCCAAACGGTTTTGCTGTACAGAAGAGTGAGGCATGAAACGATGACAAAAAAGTCTGATAAAAACATGCTGATCGGCCTGGATATTGGAACCTCCAAGGTGGTGGCTATCGTTGGCGAAATAAATGCTGATGGTGAGATTGAAATCATCGGCCTGGGTTCGCATCCTTCGAACGGACTAAAAAAAGGTGTCGTGGTTAATATCGAATCAACTGTGCAATCGATTCAGCATGCTGTTGAAGAAGCTGAGTTGATGGCTGGTTGTGAGATTAATTCTGTCTATGCAGGCATCGCTGGAAGTCATATACGTAGCCTGAATTCACACGGTATTGTGGCGATTCGTGAACGTGAAGTGACTAGTGGAGATCTGGATCGAGTGATAGATGCTGCACGTGCAGTTGCAATCCCTGCCGATCAGAGAGTTCTGCATATACTACCTCAGGAATTTATTATCGATGATCAGGAAGGTATACGCGAACCGATTGGTATGTCGGGTGTACGTCTTGAAGCAAAAGTACATCTGGTAACCGGTGCCGTTGGCGCCGCGCAAAATATCATCAAGTGTATTCGTCGTTGTGGGCTGGATGTCGATGACATAATTCTTGAACAACTGGCTTCCAGTTATTCGGTGTTGACAGAAGATGAGAAAGAACTGGGTGTCTGCCTGGTTGATATCGGTGGCGGTACCACAGACATTGCGGTTTTCTCTGAAGGTGCGATTCGTCACACGGCCGTGATCCCTATTGCCGGTGATCAGGTCACCAATGACATCGCTGTGGCATTACGTACACCAACGCAATATGCTAATGAGATAAAAATTAAATACGCGTGCGCATTGCGTCAGCTGGCAAACCCTGAAGAGACGATCGAAGTGCCAAGCGTTGGTGATCGACCGCCACGTAAACTGTCCCGACAAACGTTAGCTGAAGTTGTCGAGCCACGTTATGAAGAATTACTTACATTGGTGCACGCAGAATTACGTCGCAGTGGTTTCGAGGAAATTATTGCAGCAGGTGTTGTACTAACGGGTGGCAGTTCAAAAATGGAAGGTGTTATCGATCTGGCTGAGGAGATATTTCATGCACCCGTACGTTTAGGTTTACCACAATACGTTTCCGGTTTGTCCGACGTGGTAAATAATCCGATTTATGCGACTGGTGTTGGCTTGTTACTGTTTGGTAATCAGCATAGGACGAGCGGTACCAGTCACATCATGATGGAAGGTGGTGTTAAAGGAGTATTTGAACGGATGAAAAACTGGTTTCAGGGTAACTTTTAACGCAGAAAATATTGATAGCAGAAACAATAAACTAACTTAATAAATCGAAAAAACGCTTAATTAAATAAGCATAAATTTTTAAAAAATACAAAATAATTAATGAGGAGAATGGTCATGCCTATGTTTGAATTGATGGATTCCGGAGCACAAGAAGCAGTGATAAAAGTCATTGGTGTTGGCGGCGGCGGTGGTAATGCTGTCCAGCACATGGTTAATAGCGGTATCAATGGTGTTGATTTTATATGTACCAATACTGATGCGCAGGCATTAGGTCGTTTCGATGGTGCAAAGTCTTTACAGATCGGCAGTAACATTACTAAAGGTCTTGGCGCGGGCGCGACCCCAGAAGTCGGTCAGCAGGCAGCGCTTGAAGATCGTGAATTAATACAGGAAGCAATCTCCAGCACCGATATGTTATTTGTCACCGCCGGTATGGGTGGTGGTACCGGTACCGGTGCGGCACCTGTGGTTGCACAGATAGCTAGAGAGATGGGGATACTAGTCGTTGGCGTGGTCACCAAACCATTTGCTTTCGAAGGTAATGCGCGCATGAAAATTGCAATGCAGGGTATTAAGGAACTAAGTGGTCATGTTGATTCTCTGATTACTATTCCTAACGATAAATTACTCGATGTTTATGGTCGTGACTTTGACCTGATGAATGCTTTCAGTGGTGCTAACGATGTACTCTGTGGTGCAGTACAGGGTATAACTGAACTGATTACCAATCCAGGTGTCATTAATGTTGACTTCGCAGACGTTAGAACGGTGATGTCAAAAATGGGTATGGGTATGATGGGATCCGGACGTGCGACAGGTGAGACCAGGGCACAGCAGGCGGCAGAAGCGGCGATAGCAAGTCCACTTCTTGAAGATGTAGATATCTCGGGAGCTCGCGGCATACTGGTTAATGTTACCGGTGCGAATATGACTCTGGGTGAGTTCCAGGATATTGGTGCAGTAGTTAATGGTTTTGCTTCAGATGATGCCACCGTGGTAATGGGTACTGCGATCGATGAATCACTGGATGGTGAAATTCGTGTCACTGTCGTAGCGACAGGTCTGGGCCAGGCGACCAAAGTGCAACCACCGGTACAGGCACCAGCACCAGCAGAAATTAAAGTGGTTAGCCAGACACCTGCTGAATTAACGCCATCTTATAAAGAGTTTGATAAGCCGGCCTCGATTAGAAATGGCCAGGGTAGAAGCGACGCAGTATCAGTCAATGGTGGATATGATGAAGAAATGCTGGATATACCTGCGTTTTTGCGCCGACAGGCTGATTGATTCTGGTCGTTTACGATATAGTCAAATAACAGATTGATTTTATATTGTTTTTTTGATTTGGAAGCGAAGTTTTATGTAGATGATTGGCAGAAAATGATGTTGTCAAAAGCGTTAATTGATGGCGAACTACCAATTTAGTCTTTAATTGTGTGATAATACGGCGATTTTTACCGAAATTCTGCTACAACCAAAGGTTGAGCATGGGATAAATATATTGATTAAGCAAAGAACGTTAAAAAATGTAATTCGCGCAACAGGCGTCGGTTTACATTCGGGTGAAAAAGTTTATCTGACACTGCGTCCGGCCCAGCCAGACACGGGTGTTGTTTTTCGTCGTGTAGATTTAAATGACCCGGTAGAAATTAAAGCCACCGCATTGAATGTTGGGGCGACTTTATTGTCGACCACGTTAGAGCAAGATGGTGTAAGTGTTTCGACAGTAGAGCATCTGTTATCTGCGATGGCGGGTTTAGGTATCGATAATGCATACGTCGATGTCAGTGCTTCAGAAGTGCCAATTATGGATGGTAGTTCTGGGCCCTTTGTATTTTTGATTCAATCTGCAGGCATTGTCGAACAGGAAGCACCAAAACGATTTATTCGTATTAAAAAATCAGTGGTCGTTGAAGAGGAAGGTAAATGGGCGAGGTTTGATCCATTCGATGGATTCAAGGTTAGTTTCGCTATCGACTTTGATCATCCAGCATTTAAAGATGCTCCCTGTACTGCTGAAATTGATTTCTCAACAACATCATTCGTAAAAGAAGTTAGCCGTGCGCGCACTTTTGGATTCATGAGTGACATTGAAGCGCTTCGTAAAAATAATTTGGCCTTAGGTGGTAGCATTGATAATGCTATCGTTGTTGATGAGTACCGTGTACTTAATGAAGATGGTCTGCGCTACGAAGATGAGTTCGTCAAACATAAAATATTAGATGCGATCGGTGATCTATATTTATTAGGGCACAGTTCTATCGGCGCCTTTTCTGGTTACCGTTCTGGTCATGCGCTTAATAATAAGTTGCTAAAAGCATTATGCGCTGATGTAGACGCCTGGGAAGAAGTGACCTTTGAGGATGAAAAAGCCTCCTCTCCCATTTCATATACACAACCATTACAGGCCTTCTAGTTAGATTATTTAAAACCCATGGACGGGAAGTTCTTTTACTTCTCTGTTTTTGGTCGTTTATTAGACTCTACTTTGCCGGTGTTTGATCTGCCGTGACTGGCAATTTTTAATAATGCTTTTTTTAGTTGCTGATGATGGATGCTATTGGCTGATTGTGATAACAGGTTAGCCGTTTTTTCGCTTATTTCTGGTTTTTTCAGGTTCTTCTCAGGGATGCCGGTTTGTGCGCTACTAGTCGTTGAGTGATAGCGTGTACTGATCTGAATATGGTGAATAATTTCTGTTTTTTTGTTACTCGAAGTATTTTCCTGTATATACTGAAGAATCTGTGGGCTGAGCTGGCGTAGTCTGGTTGTCCACACAGGGGAGTCTGTAATCAGCATTAAATTCTGGTTACGAATATTGGCAACCTGTACGTGATTACGGCATTCAATAGGTAAAATATTCTGTAGTAACTGCATGAATTGAGTCAGTTTTTTTGCCTGAATCAGAATATTGGGGTTAATCTGCTCATTTATTGGCTTCATACTGCTAAATTATTCGACATATTGTCTATACTAAACATATCTAAACATTTGGGTTAGGGCTACAACTTAATAACATTTCTAATATGAATATCATTTTTGTAGGAAAATTTAGAGGTAAACCACTGCGTTGTCAGCTTGACAGCTCGCGCCAGTTGATTGCCAGTGCCGCTATTATAAGTCTTTTTGCCGGAGTATTGGTGAGTACTGGATTCTGGTATGGTAATACTTCCGCTGCCGTTAATGAGCTAGCCTCTCTGGAGCGAGATATTGCCAAACAAAAAATACTCATTAATGAAACACGTCAGTCAGCAGAGTCTGAGCTTGATGCTCTGGCTGCACGATTAGGCAGAATGCAGGCGAATGTTATACGCTTAAATGCACTTGGTCAGCGTCTGGTAAAAGTCGCCAAACTGGATTCTAAAGAATTTGATTTTAAAAATGCACCAGCTTATGGCGGCCCCTCTGAAACGGAAGATGTTGCCAATATGGACTTTGATAGCCTGGTAACAAATCTTGATAAACAGCTCGCCAGTCGTGAAGAACAGCTTGATGTGCTTGAAGAAGTTATCATGAATCGCCAGTTGAGAAGTGAATCGAAACCTCGTGGTCGGCCGATAGTAAAAGGCTGGACATCCTCCTATTTCGGTAAACGTACCGACCCTTTTACCGGCAAATTAGCGATGCATAAGGGTATGGATTTCGCCGGTAAAGAAGGTAGTGAAATTATTGCCGTTGCCGGTGGCGTGGTTACCTGGGCAGGTGAGCGCTATGGTTATGGCCATCTGGTCGAAATCAATCATGGTAATGGTTATACCACGCGTTATGGTCATAACGCCAAGCTACTGGTCGAAATGGGTGACAGCGTAGAAAAAGGCCAGACTATATCTTTAATGGGGTCAACAGGCCGTTCAACAGGTCCTCATGTCCATTTTGAAGTACTGAAAAATGATCGACAGGTAAACCCAGAAAAATTTGTTGCTCTTAAGTAAATTTCACCCCGTTTCAAGCAATATTCCTCTTAATTTTATATGACCTGCCGGCGGTTCTCAGGCATAATACTCCGTGTTTTTATTTCTTTAATGGTATAACGATTACCATTTTTCTCCAGGTCACAGGTTAGATAATTAGAATGATTTTGAATGCGGTTAAAAAGGTGTTCGGTAGTCGAAATGATCGACTGATAAAGATGCATCGCAAAACAGTTGATCAAATTAATGTGCTCGAATCAGAGTTCAAAGCACTCAGTGATGAGCAACTGGCAGCAAAAACAGTCGAATTCCGTGATCGTCTGCAAAATAATAATGAAAACCTTGAGCAATTATTACCCGAAGCATTTGCCACGGTGAGGGAAGCCGGTCGCAGGGTATTTAATATGCGACATTTTGATGTGCAGCTTATCGGCGGCATGGTGTTGCATAATGGAAAAATCGCTGAGATGCGTACTGGAGAAGGTAAAACGCTGGTGGCAACATTAGCGGCTTATCTAAATGCCCTGCCAGGTGAGGGTGTGCATGTCGTTACCGTGAATGATTATCTGGCTACTCGTGATGCTGAGTGGATGGGTAAACTTTATAACTTCCTGGGCATGACCACCGGCGTCAGTATCTCAGGGATGGATCATGTCGCTAAAAAACAGGCTTATGCGGCGGATATTACCTACGGCACAAATAATGAATTTGGTTTTGACTATCTACGCGATAATATGGCTTTTACCGCTGAAGAAAAAGTTCAGAGACAGCCTTATTTCGCCATCGTCGATGAGGTCGATTCAATATTAATCGATGAGGCTAGAACGCCACTGATTATTTCTGGTTCTGTCGGTGAGAACAGTGACTTGCATCTCAAGTTCAAAGACATCGTTAAAAAACTTGAGCAAGGACGTCTGACCACGAAAGAAGAACCTGAAGAAGGCGATTTTTCGGTAGATGAAAAAAATAAAAGTGTTCATATTACCGAGCAGGGGCATGAACGTATCGAAAAGATTCTGGTAGAGGAAGGCATCCTTGATGAGAATGACTCACTCTATAGTGCGACCAATATCAATCTGGTCCATTATCTGAATGCTGCGTTACGTGGGATGGTTCTGTTTGAAAAGGATGTGCATTACATCGTACGTAATAACGAAGTCATCATCGTTGATGAATTCACCGGTCGGACTATGGAGGGTCGGCGCTGGTCAGAAGGATTGCATCAGGCGATCGAAGCAAAGGAAGGCGTGCCTATACAGAATGAAAACCAGACTCTGGCATCGATCACTTTCCAGAATTACTTCAGGCTATATAATAAGCTTTCCGGTATGACCGGTACTGCCGATACCGAAGCTGAAGAGTTATTACAGATCTATAACCTTGAGGTTGTTGTGATTCCGACCAACAAACCTGCAGCACGTACTGATAATACCGACCTGGTGTTTTTAACCCCAGATGAAAAATTCAATGCCATTATCGAAGATGTAAAAGATTGTGTGCAAAGAAAACAGCCAGTACTCGTCGGTACTGCATCGATCGAAGTTTCCGAGCATATCTCAAAGCTTTTGAAAAAAGAAAAGATCGAACACAATGTGCTAAACGCCAAGCAACATGAAAACGAAGCGCATATTATCGAAAATGCCGGTCTTCCCGGCGCCGTTACTATTGCAACTAATATGGCTGGTCGTGGTACGGACATCGTTCTCGGCGGTAACCTCGAAGCAGAACTCGAAAAAAATAAAGACAAGGGAGAGGCTGAGTTAAACAAGATAAGACAGGCATGGGAAAAACGTCACCAGCAGGTACTGGATGCAGGTGGTCTGCATGTAATCGGCAGTGAGCGCCATGAGTCACGTCGTATAGATAACCAGTTACGCGGTCGTTCTGGCCGTCAGGGAGATGCTGGCTCCAGCCGTTTTTATCTGTCATTGCAAGATGACCTGATGCGTATTTTTGCTTCAGATAAAGTTGGCTCCTTGATGAAAAAACTCGGCATGGAAGAAGGCGAAGCGATCGAACATCCCTGGGTTAACCGTGCTATCGAAAACGCTCAGCGCAAGGTCGAAGGGCAGAACTATGACATGCGTAAGCAATTGCTTGAGTATGACGACGTGGCCAATGATCAGCGTAAGGTGATTTACGCACAACGCAATGAGATGATGGCTGAAGCTGACCTGTCTGAAACCATCAAAGCTATTCGTGAAGAAGTTATCGATAATATTATTTCGACTAGTATCCCACATGGCAGTATCGATGAGCAATGGGATATAGAGGGGCTGGAAAAAGCATTGCAGGAAGAGTTTGGTCAGAATCTGCCGGTAGCAGACTGGCTTGAGCAGGACAATATGCTCGATGAAGCAGGCTTGCGTAGAAGGATTCAAGCTGAAATTGTCGAAGAGTATGCGCAGAAAGAACAGCTCGTTGGCGCAGAGGGTATGCGTAATTATGAAAAACATGTCATGTTAAATGTTCTGGATAAGTTATGGAAAGAACATCTGGCTGCGATGGATTATCTAAGGCAAAGTATCGGTCTGCGTGGTTACGCACAAAAAAATCCTAAACAGGAATACAAACGCGAAGCCTTTGAAATGTTTACCGAATTACTCGAGCGTATGAAGTATGAGGTCGTAACCATACTTTCTAAAGTGAAGATTCAATCGAACGAACAGGTTGAACAACTGGATGCCAGCGAAAATCCTAAAGTTGAGAATGTAAACTATCAGCATGCGCAGGCAGAGGGTATGCAGCAGGCAGAAGATGACTCGCAGCATGGTGACGCTGAGGCCGCAAAACCCTATCATCGTGATCATAAAAAAATAGGACGTAATGAGCCCTGTTATTGCGGTTCCGGTAAAAAGTACAAACAGTGCCATGGCAAGTTGTCTTAACCCGTCAAGAAAATAGATATGGTTGTTGGATTATCAGAACCTGATAAAATTTTACCTGTTGCAGGTGTTAGACTTGCGTCATTTGCTGCGGGCATTAAAAAAAATGGCAAAGATGACCTGGTCGTTTTGATTTTTGATGAAGGTTCAACATGTGCTGCAACCTTCACAAAAAACGCATTTTGTGCCGCACCGGTAACACTGGCTAAAAAACATCTAGCACAACAGTCCACTCGGGCCTTACTGATCAATTCGGGTAATGCAAACGCAGGTACCGGTGAAACTGGTATGCAGAACGCGATACAGAGTTGCGTCTGGCTGTCTGAAAAGCTGCAATGTCTGCCAGAACAGATCCTGCCTTTTTCAACGGGTGTCATTGGTGAGCAGTTGCCCATGTCTGTTCTAAAAGCAGGTATTGATGAGGTTATCAATGGTGCTTCTGAAAACAACTGGTCGTTAGCTGCCCAAGGCATAATGACGACTGATACTATGGCTAAAGCCATTTCAAGAAAGGTATCAATTGCAGGAAATGAGATAACCATCAGTGGTATCGCAAAAGGCTCAGGCATGATCTGTCCTAATATGGCAACGATGTTAGCTTTTATAGCAACGGACGCGGATGTAGGCAGTGATTTTTTACAGCAGTGCTTGTCAAATGTGGTTGAGCAAAGTTTTAACTCAATTACGGTTGATGGGGATACATCAACCAACGATGCCTGTGTCCTGGTGGCCACCGCTAAAGCGAACAATCCACAACTTAATGCAAACTCGGAAGACGCGTCGTTATTCATCGATGTGCTAAAAGATGTCTGTCAGTTTTTGGCGCAAGCTATAATTCGTGACGCTGAAGGTGCGACGAAATTTGTCACGATCACTGTCAGCCAGGCACGATCAACAGCCGAAGCAAAAAATGTGGCATACACGATCGCGCATTCACCTCTGGTGAAAACGGCGTTATTTGCCAGTGACCCTAACTGGGGAAGGATACTTGCTGCGGTGGGCCGTGCTGATATTAAGCAACTCGATATCAACAGTGTAAATATTTATCTGGGTGATGTCTGTATCGTTCGTAACGGCAGTGTTGCTGAAGACTACAGCGAAGACAAAGGCCAATCGGTGATGGATCAGGACGAAATCACTATCCGTGTCGAATTAGGCGGCGGAAATGATACAGCTACGATATGGACGTCTGATCTTTCGCATGAATACGTACGTATTAACGCTGAGTATCGTTCCTGATTACTCATTAATTTACTGGATACCTATCTGTAAATCATTCTATGTCTGATACTGTTCATATCGCTGTCGCAGTTATCGTGAATCAGAGTAATCAGGTCTGTATAAGTCTGCGTCATAAGGATGCACATCAAGGCGGTTTGTGGGAGTTTCCCGGTGGTAAAGTTGAACCTGGTGAAGACGTCGAACAGGCATTGATCCGCGAAATCAAAGAAGAGTTAACTATTGAGATAGAATCTTTCCGCCCATTGATTACAGTCACTCATGCCTACAGTGATAAACAGGTTTGTTTGCATGTGTCAAAAGTTCTGTCTTATTCAGGAGAGGCTAAGGGAGTTGAAGGGCAGCAGGTTAAGTGGTTAGATATTTCTCAATTATCAAGTCATGATTTTCCCGAAGCAAATATTCCCATCGTTAAGGCGTTACAGTTGCCTGATAAATATCTGATCACAGGTGGATTTACTGATCACGAGAATTTTATTAGTAAATTGAAAAGCGCGTTGAATAATAACATTAAACTGGTGCAGCTACGTCTGAAAAAAAATAGCCTACAGGATATAACTCAGTTGCAGGCCATAGTGGAAGATGTCGCACAGTTGTGCAAGCAAGCCGACGCGATGTTGATGTTGAATCTACCGACAGAGTTTATCGATGCGATCGAGTTGGAAAAAATAGAATTTGCAGGTTTTCATGTCGATAGCCGGAGATTAAAAACCTTATCGCAGGCACCGGCAGGAAGACTGTTTTCAACTTCATGTCACAATACCGAAGAGCTCAATCGTGCGCTATATTTAGGAGCAGATTTTGTAGTGCTCTCACCGGTGCAACAAACAAGCAGCCATCCTGAAATGCAGGCTTTGGGCTGGCAACAGTTCTTTACTATGTTGGCGGATATATCGATCCCGGTGTACGCTCTAGGTGGCGTCTCTGAAGAAGATATGGAAACTGCCTGGTCACATGGTGCACAGGGTATTGCTGCTATCAGTGCATTCTGGAACTAATACCCACTATCGGTGTTTGAATGTTATCTTTAGTGCTGCCAGTTTTTAGATAGAGCACATGGTTAGTTTAAAGTTAACATCTTCCTTACACTGTTCGGGGCGTAATGCCGGATCTTCATTTTTCATGAAACGAACGGAAAAGCGATGTTTGCCGGCACTGATCTCCGGATAACACAGGCCATCTTTTGGTACGGAAATTCTTAGTAACTGTATAGCCAGATTGGTATCAAGAGGTTTTTGAAAAAAACCATGTTGAGCAACTTCGTCAGTGTCTTCTGCGCTGTGTCTTAAAACATCCAGGATCAGTTGTACCGCCCGATCTAAATGCCCAAATGGCTGGAACCATTTTTCGATGTGCTTCTGACGATGTTCTTTTGGCATGACTAACCAGTGTTTAAGCGCAGGTAAATCGAAATCACAGATACTGCCAGGTACCGAACTCTTTTGTGCGATCGCAGTAAGTAATTCAACGTTTTTAGTTTCCTGTCCTACCTGACCGCTAATTGCCTGTAATTCACCGATACGTTTCTGTATTTTTTTTAGTATAGAGGCAAGTTGCGCCTGGTCTATCTGTGGTCGTTTAGATAACCTTTCCAGGCGTGTGTGCTGGCGTTCGAGTTCTTTAAGAACCTCTAACTTGATGTCGCTGCGAGTGGTATAGGTCAGTATTTCCAGTATCGAGTCGATTGCAATTCGGTTGTTCCAGTCGGAACCATGTTCCAGGTGAAAAGAATATTGTTGGAAGAGTTTTTCCAGACGCAGAAAAGAACGTATTTTTTCATTCAGTGGCTGTTCGTAAACGTAATATTCGGTCACAGTGCTGTTCTTTTGTTTGTGTAAGGGGGTTCTAAATTAGATAATTCTTATATTTGGCAAATTTTACACTTTTTTCACTCTTAGGTGAGACGATTTTCATGCTTTGCGTATATCTGAACTGGCGTACTTTTTATCTAATTGTTTGATCTGAGGTTTTAACGCTGCCAGATCATGATTGTTTTCGATAATGTCATCCGCTTCGCTGATCCGTTTTTCATCATCCACCTGACTATTTATGATAGCTTGAATCTGCTCAAGACTTCTATGATCACGCTGTTTGATTCGTTGAATTCTTATGGGTTCGTCTGCCAGTACCACCAGTACACGGTCGAGAAGGTCATTAAATTCAGTTTCAAATAACAGTGGAATGACGACGATGACATATTTTGGTGGTGTATCTCTTGATTTGCAGTTTTGTATCTGGCTTTGTACTTCAGTGCGTATTTTTGGGTGCAGAATTTTTTCTAATTGTTGTTTGCCTTTCTTTTGGTTAAAGATTATTTGTGCCAGTTTTTTCCTGTCCAGCGTCCTGTCATCCTGTAAAACATCGTCACCAAACAGAGTGACAATCTGTTTTAAGACTGACGGGTCATGGTTGACGAGATCATGAGCAATTACGTCAGTGTCGATAATATCAATGCCCAGGTCTGCAAAAAGATTAGAGACCGTGGTTTTGCCGCTGCCTATGCCGCCTGTTAATCCGACGATGAGCATGATTACTATTTCACTATGGCAGCAGTGCCAGGTAGGCTGTATTGATTGTTTCTCCCCATAGCAGGGCTATCCACCCGGCAATGGCCAGGTAAGGTCCAAAGGGGATGGGTTGCTGTTGTTTGGTCCTCCCAATGATAAGCATGGTGATCCCTGCAATGGAGCCAACGACGGAAGAAATCAGGATAATGAGTGGCAGGTAGCTAAAACCTGCCCAGGCACCCAGAGCGGCAAGTAGCTTAAAATCACCAAAACCCATGCCTTCTTTTTTGGTCAATAATTTAAATAGATGATAAACAGACCAGAGTATGAGGTAACCCGCCATTGCACCAATGATGCTGGATTTTAGATCAGTAAATACATCAAACAGGCTCAAAAAGATGCCGGACCATAACAAAGGCAGGGTCATGTTGTCGGGTAATAGCTGTTTTTTTAAGTCGATCAAAGTAAGAGATATCAGCACCCAGGTAAAAGCTAAAGCCGCCAGTGTCTGTAATGTTATGCCGAGCTGGTAAGCAACGGTAAGCGAGGCAATACCGGTAAACATTTCCACCAGTGGATATTGAATTGAAATAGCGGTCTTGCAGGAAGAGCATTTGCCTCTTAAAAATAGATAACTAAGTACCGGTATGTTTTCCCAAAAACGTAAGTTATGGCCGCAATTAGGACATGCAGAAGCCGGGGTAGCCAGATTAAAAGATGATGGTTTTTGCTCAGCTTCAGGGAGGGGAAGCTCCAGGAATTCATGGCATTCATGTTTCCAACCACGTTCCATCATCAGCGGCAGGCGGTAGACTACCACATTTAAAAAACTGCCAACGCATAGACCTAAGAATAATACCGAAGAATAAAACAGCCACGGTGAAGATTCAAAAACAATGACAAGGTTTTCAAACATAAATAATTATTTGACTGGTCTGTGAGTTAGACCACTTCACCCATCTTGAAGATCGGCAGGTACATGGCGATAACCAGTCCACCAATCACCACCGCAAGGAAAGCCATGATCATCGGCTCTAACATTGCGGTCAAATTATCTACCGCATCATCTACGGCTTCTTCATAATATTCGGCAACTTTATCCAGCATTTCATCGAGCGCGCCTGATTCTTCACCGATGCCAACCATCTGGATCAGCATGTTAGGAAACAGCTCCTTATTCTGTGACAGGCTAACCTGTAATGTGGTACCAGAGGCGATGTCGTCTCTTACCTTCAGGATAGCCTCTTTATAAACACTGTTACCAGCGGCGCCGGCAACCGAGACCATCGCTTCTACCAG
>JBFFVI010000022.1:0-14788 GCA_041570895.1 Gammaproteobacteria bacterium | reverse complement strand
TTTTTAACTGCTCTTTTTGCAACTTTCTTTTTTGCTGTTTTCTTTTTAGTAGCTTTCTTTTTTGCTGTTGCCATTATCTGCTGCCCTTTGATGATTAATGTTCTTATTTAACTAACGTTTATTTTTTGTATCAGAGAAGTATCCTTTAGATTCTTATCTATGAATGAGCCACTGATATATATTTGGTGGTAAGTTCTTATAGGCAAATATTTACATATAAAAACAGTGGTGATGTTTTATATCTTAAAGCACACAAAGTAAATAGTTTTTGTAAAAAAAATTCATTTATTACTACAAATACAGTGATATTTATGTTTTTAATCAATTAATCTGTATTTATATAAACCATAACAACAGTGTGCACTGCAATTCCTTCTTCTCTGCCAGTGAAGCCTAGCTTTTCTGTTGTGGTCGCCTTGATGTTGATTTGTGCTATGGAAATATTTAATACCTCAGACAGTTGTTGTCGCATCGCTCGAATATAAGGTGACATTTTAGGTGATTGAGCAATGATCGTTACATCGATATTAACTATCGCAAAGCTATTTGATTTTAAAATTTTGTCGCATTGCTTAAGCAGAATACGACTATCAATATTTTTATACTGATCATCCGTATCGGGAAAATGCTGTCCGATATCACCCTCAGCAATGCTTCCTAGTAGTGCGTCACATAAGGAGTGGATTAAGACATCACCATCAGAATGTGCAATAAAGCCATGATGATATGGGATTTTTACACCCGCTAAAAGTATAGACTCACCCTCACCAAAACGGTGCACATCGTAGCCATGACCTACCCGATACGCTGGTAACGGTGGTGTTTTATCTTTATCCATACTTGTTACTCATTCATCTAACTGTGATTGGAGGTATAAACTTGCCAGGCGTAAATCATCAGGACGGGTAATTTTAATATTATCCTCCTTTCCCTCAACCAGACGGGGTGAAAATCCGGCTAATTCCATCGCCGAAGACTCGTCAGTAATCGGCTGATTGTTTTGTTGTGCTGCTTGCAGGGCTTTTTTCAACGTTAAGGCCGGGAAATACTGCGGTGTTAGAGCATGCCAGAGATTCTCACGCTCGACGGTTTCAGCAACCGTCGCTTGAGCAAGACCAGATGTTTTCTGCCGCTTCATGGTGTCACGTACAGGCAAGGCAAGTAAACCACCGTTAGCATCCGTAACCTCTGCAGCCAGTTTATCGATGTCCTGTTGACGCAAACACGGGCGAACTGCATCATGTACCATAACCCAGTCAGTATCCTTGTTGCAGCCCTGGTATTGAAATAATTCGTTGATTGCATTCAATACTGAATCAGCGCGTTCCTCTCCTCCCGCTGTCCGTAACACCGGTTTGTTAGACATTATCTGTATATCAGACCAATAGGTATCGTCTGACTGTAGTGCGATCACTAAACCAGCGATGTTTTTATTTTGCAGTAAAGCGTTGATGGTGTGCTCGATGACCGGACGCCCATTTAGCGACATATATTGCTTGGGGATAGCCGATTGCATACGTTTACCGATACCCGCAGCTGGTACAATCGCCCAGATTTTATGATTTATTATTTGATCAGGTGCCATGGTATGGCCTATAGAATAGTATTAAAACTATTTTGAACCACAGAGACACAGAGTGCACAGAGTTTTTTAACGTATTTAATATAAATATTAACTCTGCGTCCTCTGTGTCTTCGGCAACCGCTCCTGCGTTGCTCTATTTACAGGCGTCCTGCCCTAATCTGTGGTAAACAGTATTTTTATCAATCTTCTGACTTCGTATCTGGCTCTATTACCTGGTAGTAAACTTCACCCTGTTTTATCATCCCCATCTCACTGCGAGCACGTTCTTCGATCGCATCGAGTCCTTTTTTTAGGTCTTTCACCTCAGCATCCAGCGATGAATTACGTTCCTGCAACTGTTGCACTTCCGTCTTTACCTCTTCTACTTCCTGCTGTAGCTGGACAACCTCCGGGATACCCCCGTCTTGCAACCAGATTTTATATTGCAACCAGATCAGCAAAGACAGTAATACGAAGGCAATGATTTTCACTTAGGTTCGCAGCAGTCAATAATAGACCAGCTTAGCTCAGGTGTTTGAATGCAGATTTACCGGCATAGATAGCGTCACTACCCAGAGCTTCTTCGATCCTTAACAACTGATTGTATTTCGCGATACGGTCAGAGCGGGACAGGGAACCGGTTTTTATCTGCCCGGCACAGGTTGCCACACACAGATCAGCGATCGTACTGTCTTCAGTTTCACCGGAACGATGTGAGATGACTGCGGTATAACCAGCAGTGTGCGCCATATTAATCGCATTTAAAGTTTCTGTTAATGTGCCAATCTGATTGAATTTGATCAGGATAGAATTAGCGATGTTTTTGTCGATACCTTCTTTCAGTATCGAAGTGTTGGTAACAAAAAGATCATCACCGACCAGTTGCACCTTATCACCTAACTTTTTGGTCAGATATGCCCAGCCTTCCCAGTCACCCTCGTCAAGCCCATCCTCGATAGTGATGATCGGGTATCTTTCACACCAGTCAGCAAGATAATCACTAAATTCATGTGAATTAAAAGTTTTACCTTCAGAAGCCAGGTTATAAACACCGTCTTTATAGAATTCAGAGCTGGCCGCATCCAGACCAAGATAAATATCTTTACCGGCAACAAAACCTGCTTTTTCAATTGCTTCCAGGATAACTTCGATCGCTTCTTCATTCGAAGAAAGATCAGGTGCAAAGCCGCCTTCATCGCCTACGGCTGTATTCATACCTTTGGCATGAAGAACAGAGCGTAAAGTGTGAAATACTTCAGCACCATAACGTAAAGCTTCTTTAAAACTCGGTGCGCCAACTGGAAGAATCATAAACTCCTGCAGGTCAACGCTGTTATCTGCATGTTCTCCGCCGTTGATGATATTCATCATCGGCACTGGCATGACATATTTACCTTCACTCAAATGCACGTAGAGGGCTTCGTTTTTTTCATCAGCAGCAGCATGAGCCGCAGCCAGAGAAACGGCTAGTAATGCATTGGCACCTAAACGTTCTTTGGTGTTGGTACCATCGAGCTCGATCATCCTGTTATCAAGCGCGGCCTGGTCCTGGCCATCCATACCAAGCAGAGCCTCACTGATCTCTGTATTAACATTGTTTACCGCTTTAGTGACACCTTTACCCAGATAACGCGATTTGTCGCCGTCACGCAATTCCAGCGCTTCTCGCACACCGGTTGACGCGCCCGATGGTACGGCAGCACGACCGAAGGCTCCGCTTTCCAGGGTGACTTCAGCTTCTAGCGTAGGGTTTCCACGTGAATCAAGAATTTCACGGGCATGTATTTTTGTAATGTTGGACATTGTTGTACCTTAACTTAAAATTGTATTTTAAAATTCTTTGTGAAGCAGCTAAAAAAGCTCATTTAATTGAGCACAGCCAGTCACTCACCTGGTATATAACATGGTGCTTTAAGAACACCTTTGTAACAAATACTTACAGTTCTAACTCGTGCAAGGTGCCACTTTTCACCGTGGCATCAATCTTCATCAAAACAGCTAACAGTGACTCCATCTTCTGTAGCGGCCAGGCATTAGGCCCATCACTTAAAGCGTTAGCCGGGTCAGGGTGTGTTTCCATAAACAGCCCCGAAATGCCAGCAGCCACAGCAGCACGCGCTAACACCGGAATATGTTCGCGCTGACCACCCGAGGAAGTCCCCTGGCCACCAGGCAATTGCACAGAGTGGGTGCCATCATAAACGATCGGGCAGTTACTCTCACGCATGATAGCCAGGGAACGCATATCAGACACCAGGTTGTTATAACCAAATGACACTCCGCGTTCACAGGCCATGATCTGATCGTTTCCTGTAGAACGCGCTTTGTCGATCACATTTTTCATATCACCCGGCGCCAGAAACTGACCCTTTTTGATATTAACTGGTTTACCCGTAGCGGCAACCTTCAAGATGAAATTTGTCTGACGGCATAAAAATGCCGGCGTCTGCAGGACATCAACCACACTGGCGACTTCATCCATCGGTGTATCTTCATGCACATCGGTCAGGACCGGCACGCCGATTTCATCCTTTACTTTTTGCAGGATTCGCAAGCCTTCTTCTATGCCAGGGCCACGAAAACTGTTACCTGAAGAACGGTTAGCTTTATCAAAGGATGATTTATAGATAAAGTGAATACCGAGTCTTGTGGTGATCTCTTTCAACTGAGCTGAAGTTTCCATAGCCATTCGTTCACTTTCGATGACGCAGGGGCCAGCAATCAAAAACAGTGGTTTATCTAGACCAACTTCAAAATCACAAAGTTTCATTTAACAAATCCCTCAATACTGTCTCCTCGAGCAATGTGCAGGATAACAATTAATCGTTTCATTACCAGTCTCTTACTAAGCAATGACTTCGGCCGCTTCGGTAGCCACGTTCTGTTGTACCAGCGCAGCTTTAATGTAATCGGTGAACAATGGGTGGCCTTTTCTTGGCGTCGAAGTAAATTCAGGGTGGAACTGACAGCCGAGGAACCATGGATGCGCCAGCGGCCCATCTTGCGGCAGTTCGATCATCTCCATCAGGTTACCATCACTCGAGGTACCACCGATCACCAGACCCGCATCCGTTAATTGTTTCAGGTAATGATTATTAAATTCATAGCGGTGACGATGACGTTCGATAATCGCGTCTGTACCGTAAGCCGAGCGTGCCAGCGTATTTTCCAGCAGATGACAGGTTTGGCCACCTAAACGCATGGTACCGCCGAGATCAGAATTGGCATCGCGTTTTTCAACTCGACCGTCTTCATCCTGCCATTCGGTAATCAAAGCGATGACCGGGTGTGTGGTCGTAGTGCTGAATTCACTGCTGTGTGCATCCGTCAGGCCAGCGACATTACGCGCAAACTCTATCACCGCAAGCTGCATACCCAGGCAGATACCAAGATAAGGAATCTTATTTTCTCGCGCATATTTTATCGCTGCGATCTTGCCTTCGATGCCACGGTCACCAAAACCACCCGGTACCAGGATCGCATCAAGTCCCTTCAAGGATGACATGTTGCCTGATTCCAGTACCACGGAATCGATATAACGAATTTTTACTTTTGCGTTATTGTGGATGCCGGCATGGGTTAATGATTCATTGAGTGATTTATACGACTCGGTCAGTTCTACATATTTACCAACCATGCCTACGGTGACTTCATGTGCAGGGTTAGCCATCACATCGACCACTTTCTGCCAGTCAGACAGATCCGTGGGTTTAACATCAAGCCGCATGTGTTCGACGATAATGTCATCAACTCCCTGATCATGCATCCATTTGGGAAGCTTGTAGATATTATCCAGATCGATCGCTGAAATGACGGCTTTTGCCGGTACATTGGTAAACAGAGCAATTTTCTTGCGTTCCTCTTCAGCAAGCAGGCGTTCTGAACGACACAGTAATAGATCAGGTTGAATACCAATGGAACGTAATTCTTTTACTGAATGCTGGGTCGGTTTTGTTTTCACTTCACCGGCTGTCGCTATATAGGGGACCAGTGTCAGATGCATAAACATGGCGCGCTCTCTGCCCAGTTCCACACCCATCTGGCGGATAGCTTCCATGAACGGCAGTGACTCGATGTCACCCACGGTACCGCCGATCTCGACCATGACTATATCGGCATCACCAGCACCTGCTTTAATGCGTCTTTTGATCTCATCGGTAATGTGCGGAATGACCTGAACTGTTCCACCAAGATACTCACCTCGGCGCTCTTTGCGAATAACGCTCTCGTAGACTTTACCGGTAGTGAAATTACTCGATTTACCCGTACGGGTACTGACGAAGCGTTCATAGTGGCCAAGGTCAAGATCAGTCTCGGCACCGTCTTCAGTGACAAAAACCTCACCGTGCTGGAATGGGCTCATGGTTCCCGGATCCACATTGATGTAGGGATCAAGTTTCATCATCTGAACTTTAAGACCACGGCTTTCGAGGATAGCGCCAACGGCAGCAGATGCGAGACCTTTGCCCAATGAAGAAACTACACCACCGGTAACAAAAATATATCTCGTCATGAATAACTGGCCCTGGTCGCTGTGAAGAAGCTAAAAATATGTTTGAGAAAGAAGAAAATGACGTGACCCGAACAATAATCTCGTGAATTCATCAGCTGCATCTGCTCGGGAGGTAATTCTAGCAAAATCGGCAGATAGCGACAACGAAAACATTGGTTTTAATATAGAATTCCCGAAATAATATCAAAACCATGCGGATAAAAGTACTCGCCGATCAGCGACACGGATAACACTTCGGGAAAATGTCTTTAACTGAACACTACAAAAAAGCATTAAAACAACCTGACATGGTTTATGACGCCATGCAGGAGCAGGCGATCACCAGGCTTGAGGCTCTCAATCAGCGGATAATAATCAGCCATAAAAGCTGCTTGCGAAATTTTCTGCTGAAGTTCCCAGTGCTGAGAATATTTATGCCAGAACAACCGCCAGTGACTCAGGGGGTATATCTATGGGGAGGTGTTGGTCGCGGCAAGAGCTGGCTGATGAACCTGTTCTATGAAGAGCTGCCCATCGAACAGAAAAACCGTGTCCACTTCCACCACTTCATGCTTGATATACATGAAAAACTTGGCCGCCTGAATAAGCAAAAAAACCCCTTGCAACATATAGCCAGAGAACTGGCGAAAGAATTTAAAGTACTCTGCATCGATGAATTTATTGTCACCAATATCACCGATGCGATGATCCTCAGCGAGTTGCTTCATGCCCTGTTCAAACATCGGGTTTACCTTGTCACCACATCCAACCGTGTGCCGGATGACCTGTACCTCAACGGTCTGCAACGTGAACGATTTTTAGCCGCCATCGACTTGTTGAAAACCCATACGGAAGTATTTCATCTCGATGGCGGCATCGACCACCGGACATCACTATTGGAACTTTCCGATGTTTATTATTTCCCGATTACAGATAACACACATCAGCAGATAACACTGCGGATGCAGGAACTGGCCATCACCCCGGTGATTGAAAACAAAATACTGAACATCCTCGATCGTGAGATCAAAACTATTTTGTGCAGCGATGAAATCGCCTGGTTTGATTTTGAGACCATCTGCAGTACACCCAGAGCGGCGCAAGATTACATCGAGCTGGCACAGCAATTCAGCACCATCATCATCAGCGACATCCCGATTATGGATGAATATAGCGATGATAAGACACGTCGTTTTATCTACCTGATCGATGAGCTATATGATAGAAACGTAAAGTTGATAGCCAGCGCTTTTGCTGAACCAGAACGACTGTACCAGGGAAATATGTTAGAATTTGCTTTCCATCGAACAAGCAGTCGGTTAACCGAAATGCGGTCACATCAATATTTAAGCCAATCGCACAGGCCTTTTTAATGAATCCCGAGCTTTCCATAAAAGCTTTAGAAAAAATCGAAAAACTCTGTGCACAAGGATGTTCTGAGGTCAATCAATTATTGGAAAGAGCAAAAAACGGAAACCACATAGAAGAGCTATCAGAGTTTGATCATGCTGAAATCAAACAGATTCTGGATGAACTCGATCAGATCATGTCTGTTTATACACAGCATGATTAATCATTGAAATCATCTCTGCTCTCTTCTGACGAAGGCAAAACTTCTTCAACGCGTGTTTCTTCTGCGATCATCTCAGGTGTCTCAAAACTCAGGCCACCCAATGTGCCGCTACGAATCTCATGGATCAAAATCTCAGAAGCACGCTGCATGTCAATGATACCGCCAGCGCGTAGACAGCCACGTCGGCGGCCTATCTCTTCCAGTAGGCTAATACCCGTTTCTGGGCATTGTTTTAATTTATAACGATCGACCACCCTTTCACAGTACGCTGTGATCAGGTAATCGGCTGCGTACAGTGCAATATCTTCAAAATCAATCGCGGTGTTTTTTATTGCGCCAGTAATCGCTAAACGATAACTGCTGTTTGCATTTTCTATCTTAGGCCACAAGATCCCCGGCGTATCAGAGAGCGCAATGTCACCTTCGAGGATAATACGTTGCTGTGCAGACGATACAACTTTCGTCACGGCTGGCTCATCGCCTACTTTCGCCAACGTTTTACCGGCCAGGGTATTGATCAGGGTCGATTTACCCACGTTAGGAATCCCCATGATCATGACACGAATATATTTAACCGCACCGCCACGCCCGGGCAGCAACTTGCGACACAGTGCAGGTAGATTTCTTGTTTTCGATTTATCCTGCACCGATAGAGCCTGTGCTTTGACGCCCTGTTCTTTTTCGAAATGCTGCAACCATAGCTTGGTGATCTCAGGATCAGCCAGATCACTTTTATTCAGGATTTTGATGCAAGGACGATGCTGCCGCAACTCGGCAACCATCGGGTTTTCACTACTAAAAGGAATACGTGCATCCATCACTTCGATCACCAGATCTACATCAGACATGGTCTCTTTTATTATACGACGGGCTTTATTCATGTGCCCGGGATACCACTGGACTGCCATAATATTTACTAGATAGTGAGATAAAAAATGAAGTTTATCGTAAAAGACAGTACTTTTCTGAAGAGTCGCACAGCGACAGAGAAATCACCCCATATCGTTATAAATAATCTGCCGATAATTCTGTTCGTTAGCGCATGGCATGCTCAACAGCCACTGCACTCATGTTCACCAGGTTACGCACTGTAATCGCCTGCGCGACAACGTGAGCCGACTTGGACATGCCCATCAGGATAGGCCCGACGGTAACACCACCGCCCAGCATTTTTAACAGCGAGACAGAAATATTAGCGGCGTCGGCATTCGGCATGACTAACAGGTTCGCCGTACCTTTTAATTTTGAATGCGGGTATAAACGGTTTCTTATCTTTTCTGATAACGCCGCATCGGCATGCATTTCACCATCGACTTCAAGCTCCGGCTGAGTCTCATGCAAGATGGCAAGCGCCTGCCGCATTTTTACCGCTGATTCATCTTCGGAGGCGCCAAAGTTAGAATGTGAGACAAACGCAATCTTCGGTTCGATTCCAAAGGAGCGGATCTCAGCAGCCGCAAGTAGCGTTGTTTCGACCAGTTCTTCAACCCCGGGGTTTTTAGTAACATGTGCATCGCAGATAAAAACCGTCTGCATAGGTAGCAGATGCGCTACGATGGTCGATGCCTGCTTAATACCTTCCGCTTTACCGACAACATTGATGATATTACTCAGGCTGCGGGTAAAACCTCCGACGACACCGGCGATCATGGCGTCAGCGTCACCCTGTTTAACCATCAAAGCAGCGAGGATGGTATTACGGTTACGCACGATGTGCTGCGCACCACCGGGCGTCACCCCTTTTCTGCCCATCAGCTCATGATAGTAGGCAGCATAATCAGCAAATGCAGGATTATGTTGAGGGTCAACAATATCGATATCAAAACCCGCTTTTATACGCAGCCCCAGTTTTTCTATATTTTCAGCAATAACCTCATGATTGCCGATTAAAACCGGGCGTGCGATATCATCATCAACAACCTGCTGCGCAGCCTGCAGGACACGCATCTGTTCACCTTCTGCGTAAACCAGCTTTTTATTGCTGCCTTTTGCACGTTCCATCACCGGCCGCATAAATGAGCCAGAACGATAGATAAAATTCTGTAGTTTGTTTCGGTAAGCGTTAAAGTCTTTGATTGGACGTGTAGCAACACCGCTATCCATCGCCGCTTTCGCCACCGCCAGTGACAATTCGACGACCAGCCGGGGATCGAACGGTTTAGGTATTAGATAATCTGCACCAAACTTATCGGGAACCCCACCATAAGCCTGCATCACCGTATCCGAAACTTCTTTTTGCACGAGATCCGATAAAGCTTTGACACAGGCGAGTTTCATCGCTTCATTGATCGTTGTTGCGCCCACATCCAGCGCACCGCGAAAGATGAAGGGGAAACATAAAACGTTATTCACCTGATTGGGGTAATCTGATCGCCCGGTACAGATCAACGCATCGGGCCTGACCTGCCTGGCAAGTTCAGGCAAGATTTCTGGTACCGGATTGGCGAGGGCAAGAATCAATGGTTTTTTTGCCATCGTCTCTAACATTTCCGGTTTTAAAACATTCGGTGCGGACAGACCAAGGAATACGTCTGCTTCTACCAGCGCCTCCTGCAGGCTGCGCGCTTTTGTCGCTGAGGCATATACCTGTTTCCATTGATCCATATCCTCTTTACGGCCTGTATATACGACCCCCATCCTGTCCGTAACAATGATATTTTTAACCGGTAAGCCGGCACTGACCAGTTGATTGAGACATGCCAGCGCAGCCGCGCCGGCACCAGAAGTCACCAGTCTGATCTTTTTTAAATCTTTGGCAACCACTTTTAAACCGCTCAGTATCGCTGCGGTAACGATGATCGCCGTGCCGTGCTGATCATCATGAAACACCGGGATATTCATACGTTCACGCAAACGCCGCTCTATCTCAAAACATTCCGGTGCTTTTATATCCTCAAGATTAATACCGCCAAATGTTGGTTCCAGGGCAGCCACGGTATCAACAAACTTGTCGATATCCGGCTGATCTATTTCAATATCAAACACGTCGATATTGGAGAAACGTTTAAACAGTACCGCCTTGCCCTCCATCACCGGTTTTGCGGCTAACGGGCCGATGTTACCTAAACCCAGAACAGCACTGCCATTGGTAATGACGCCGACAAGATTAGAGCGAATAGTATAATCTGCCGCCTTGCTGGCATCGGCATGAATGGCAGTACAGGCAGAGGCGACACCCGGAGAATAAGCCAGCGATAGATCGTGCTGAGTTGCCAGTGGTTTGGTTGCACTGATCTGCAGTTTTCCCGGAGTAGGAAACTGATGGTAATCAAGAGCATCCTGATCTTTTTTGTCCTGCGTTTTATTATTATTTTCGTCTGCCATGATGCAGCCATTTATCGTGTACGATTAACTATTTTATAGTCGAAATTATCTAAGGTTGGTTCATTCCTCAAATATATGAAAGAATGCGTTATCAATTTAGCACTTTTTGTTCTGTTCATAATGACCGATGAAAACGATTAACTTCCCTTATCTCAGTCTGGCTTTAGGTCTATTGCTGCTCATGCTGATAACCAGAGGAAGCGAAACAGGGATCGATGGGACTCCTGCGCTACCCTTGTTAACCCTGCTCATCATCAACGAGTGCGCTTTTTTCTTATCAGCCGCCGGCAGTTTTATTGGCATCAGATACCTCAGCAGCATCGACTTCAAGCTCAGTCTTAAACCGTTATACAGCATTACCACTGTATTATGTATTTTACTGACGATACAATTCACCTTACTCGGCATCAAACTTTGGCCGCTATGAAGACACTATATCTATGACTAATAACGACATCCTGCGCCGTATTCGCTACATCTTCGATCTCAATGATACAGAAATGATCGCTGTGTTTGGCCTGGCCGACTGCAAAGTAACACGCGAACAGATCAGTGACTGGCTGAAAAAAGATGACGACCCCGCATATAAAGCCTGTAATGATAGCGAGTTAGCTACTTTTCTCAATGGTTTAATTAACCATAAGCGGGGGAAAAAGGACGGCCCGCAACCGGTAGCGGAAAAGAAATTAAACAACAACATCATTTTTAGAAAATTAAAAATAGCGCTCAATCTGAAAAATGAAGACGTGCTGGAACTCCTGCAACTGGCTGAACTGCGCATCAGCAAACACGAATTGAGTGCATTTTTTCGTCGAGAAGACCATAAACACTATCGTGTCTGCAAGGACCAGATTCTGCGCAACTTTCTAAAAGGTGTGCAGCTAAAATACCGCCCGGCGGCAGTACCGGACGCTGATTTTTCATGGGACTAGAGAAGATTCGGTGCGAGCATCAACTATTTACTTTTTTATCATCCTGAAAAGCACTGATCTGTTTAGCGACGCAGGTTACCAGGGCCAGAGTGAATACTAAAACAATCACACTATTTGCCGGTCCGCTGGCTGCACTGCTGATGTATTTTCTGATCATTGATACATCTGCCGCAGCCAGCACAGCCCTGGCCATCACCGCAGCAGTTGCCATATTATGTGTTATCTGGTGGGTATTCGAACCACTACCGATCCCCGTCACCTCATTGCTACCACTGGCTATCTTTCAGATGAGCGGTGTGCTGACTAAAGATGAAGTCGGCCAGTCATATGGCAGTCCCCTGATCCTGCTATTACTCGGAGGTTTTATCCTGTCAAAATCGATGGAACGAAGCGGCGCTCATCTACGACTCGCCCTGTTCATGGTCAATCTCTTTGGTGGTAGTAGCAGCAAACAACTCGTTCTCGGTTTCATGGTAACCGCAGCGCTATTGAGTATGTGGATATCCAATACTGCTACCACGTTGATGCTACTACCAGTCGCATTGGCGGTAGCAAATCAGGCGAAAGATAAACAACTCGCCGTGCCGTTAATGTTAAGCATCGCTTTTGCTGCCAGCATCGGTGGTATCGGCACCCCCATCGGCACTCCGCCAAACCTGGTCTTCATGCAGGTATATCAACAGCAGTTTAATAAAAACATCGGTTTTACTGAATGGATGAGCTGGGGAGTACCCGTCGTATTGTGCATGATTCCGGTGACCTGGTTATGGCTGACAAGAAAGCTCAGCTACAGTGGCGGCTTCGACATGCCCGACGTCGGCAGGTGGAGTAGCACAGAAAAACGTGTGATGACCATCTTCGCCCTAACAGCAACGGCATGGATAACAAGAAAAGAACCTTTTGGCGGCTGGAGCACCTGGCTTGACCTACCTGCAGCAAATGACGCCTCGGTGGCGTTGATAGCCGTGATATTGATGTTCATCATACCCGATGGTAAAAACAGGGGTGAAAAGCTACTCGACTGGGAAACCGCGAAAACGATTCCCTGGGGCATCCTTTTATTATTTGGCGGCGGCATCACGCTGGCCAAAGCCTTTGGTGTCTCCGGCTTAAGTGCCGCCCTCGCTGACCACTTATCTGAACTATCAAGCATGCCTGTGCTACTGATGATATTTGCCATCTGTCTGGGCGTGACATTTTTAACTGAAACCACCAGTAATACCGCCAGCACCGTATTATTAATGCCTGTATTAGCAGCCACCGCGATGGGTTCAAACATAGACCCGAAATTATTAATGATCCCGGCAGCGATCAGCGCAAGCTGTGCTTTCATGATGCCGGTAGCCACTGCACCTAACAGTATCGTTTATGCTAGTGGCTTTTTTACGACAAAAACAATGGCCAGAGAAGGAATTGTTTTAAATTTCTGTGGAGCGATTATTATAACCGCTCTCAGTTATCTCATCTTGTTCTAATGGTTTAAAAGATCAGCCGATAGTGAGAAAGAATCACATACTCTCTAAGGAGGTTACATCTATGACACAGCAACAATTCGACACAGCCGTCAAACTCATCGACGCGGCCAATAGTGAAGATCCAAACCTGGAAACCAGCGACGGAAAAGACTGGCCAAAAGAACTGCTCTATTCGGCCAGAATGGCTGACATGATCGAACGCTACGACGCTGAGGCTGAAGAAGCGCCAAAGCTGGCTGTCCGTGCCCAGCACATACAACGTTGGAAATCCCCGCGCAGCGATTACCCGATGAACCGTAAAGGCTACCATCAGTGGCGCACGGATCTTTACAAATTTCATGCAGAGACGACTGCAGCCCTGCTGGTAAAGGCCGGTTATGACAATGAGTTTATCGAACGAGTAAAACTGGCCGTGGGTAAAAAATCGCTTAAATCCAACCCGGATACCCAGTTACTGGAAGATGTTACTGCCCTGGTATTCATCGAACACTACATGTTGAACTTCGCCAATAAACATCCGGAGTACAGTGAAGACAAGTGGCTCGATATCATCGCTAAAACCTGGAGAAAAATGTCTGCCCAGGCGCAACAATTTACTCTCGATGGTCACATCCGACTTCCCGAAGCACTGGCGCCACTTATCCTGAAAGCGGTGTCGCGCTAGAGCAAACGCCACTGATACAAAACATGACCATGCCAGTCTGAGATAAATTAACATGGAATTCTTACAAAAAGTGCCCTGTGAGGCGTTGGATCCGAGTCACCTAAAAAGTTTATTAACAATAAAAAACATGCCTGTATTGTGCCTTTCTATAGACAATATAATCTCCGAGCAGGGAGATGAAGCAGAGATCTATTGTCTATGGGGTGTCTTCAATGTCAGGCGAGAAGAGATCAGGTACGGTATTCGATTCTCATTACTAAATTGTCCTCATGCTTTAGCATGGACGATAACGCTAAAACAAGCGAGTCAGCAGATAGTGATTCACTGCACTATTGATGAGACCGAGCAAGAAGAAGAATTTATCGATTCGATTAATGAATTTGTAAATCACTGGTCGCAAGGCATCGCGCAAGTATTACGGTAGATATATAACTCTACTTTTCTCTTTCTTGCCGACGGATTGGTGATTATTCACACAATATGATTTTTTACGCGCAATTATGATCTTTAGTCTACAATTGTGTCAGGTTAGTAATAACGAAATCCAACCCACAGGAGATTGATCATCATGAGTGAATTTGATTCTGAACTAGATGCATGTAACCTGGCCTGTCCCTTGCCTATCCTGAAAGCTAAAAAAATCGTATCTACTTTGAGCGCCGGCCAGATCATCAAGATTACAGCGACGGATCCTGGTTCGCTAAAAGATTTCGCAGCTTTCTGTAGTCAAACAGGTAATGAGCTGCTCTCCAGCGATGAGAGTG
>JBFFVI010000021.1:0-14831 GCA_041570895.1 Gammaproteobacteria bacterium | reverse complement strand
CAGCTTTTTCGACAGCGCCTAACCTATGCCGATAGGTTGGAGGAGTTCATTCATTGGATCGTTAACAGACGCTTATCGCTTGTTATCCACTTTACTTCTTTTAATCTTGGCTAATAATCGCGGGTTAAATGTACCGCAGCACATTGCCTGGTATTCATTCTCAGCGCTAATAAGTAACTGCTGGTACTGAGCATGTTCACCGTTTAGTTTTTGTATTCCTTTTTTGAGTAAATTAATCATAGGCGGACCATCATTTAAATTTAGAGTAATATTTTAGCAAGCAGGTAACTAAGGCCGAAGAAAAGTATCCAGAATGCCCACACAGCTGCTTCTAAAATTATTATTTCTTCCTGAGTATCTTTGTTGTGATGCATAGTTGCTACCCTCACCATTGTTACTGTTACTTCAATAAGTGCAAAACGCATGCCTTAATTACATGATGATTATATTTATCAATAAGTTACAGTAATGGTTGGATTTTGGCAGTGGAGAAAGTGTAAAGCTGAGTTTACAGTTTTCAGTATTTTTTACAGATTGACAAAGGAAAATGGGATGGAGGATTAAATATTAACCACCACATCCATCAACTTCGGTCGGCCACGCCCCGTGATCAGAAATGAAGAAAGATTCATCTGACCCCACTTACTTCCTTATTTGATTAATGGTTGCATTCACTCCTGATGATCTGTCCAGGAGTGAATGCAATATTCAGCTTTCTAATACGACAATTAATCCGGCCGTTAATGCGCCGGATAATGCCGTTAACAACCATTTTGTTCTGGCGAAAGCCAGTTTGCTCATTCTGTCTATCTTTTCAAATAACATAAACTGTTCCCCCTGATATTTTTCAGTTGATAACATTGCTCACTACTATGCGGTTGCTGCGATTAGCTCATCGGTTTCGGCTTTATCAGCATCATTGGTGGCAAAGGTTTCGAGTTTTTCAAAAAATCTTTGGACTTTGTGGCCGGATTAAAGCTGCTGATCCGGAATGTCGTAATACCTGACCGTTTTACTATGGATTTAAGTATAGTGATTGATGAGATAAATAATAATTGATATTTTTAAAGATTATCATAGGCTGTAATCTATGAACTATGCATCAGTAGGGCAGCTTGCCCGGCGTATAAGCCTTAGACAGCTGCAGGTATTTGAGGCCGTTGCACGTCTATTAAGTTACACACGCGCTGCGGAGGAACTGTTCCTGTCGCAGCCAACAGTCTCTATGCAGATTAAGAAGCTGGAAAACGATATTGGACTGTCACTGACAGAGCAGATATGAATAGTGGTTCGTTTTACTAATCCCAGTCACCTTCAGACTGTTACCAGTGACCTTTGTCTTAATTATATCTACGTATCGTTTGTCTAGATGAAAAAATAATATGCGCGGTGATTAAAGCGTGGTCTATCCCCGATAATTCCTGCAAAGTGAGTAACGTATGCGACCTTTTTATATTACTTGCTCTTGCTGGCAAACAATGATTCACGAGCAACCTCCATAATGGCGGATACAACAGGATGCAGAACACGCCGTTCGACAGAGATAGCATAAAAATGTTCTTTCACTTCTTCGGTTCGACCTATACAGGTTACTCGATATTGTGACTCTACTTCTGCTTCGATAGCAGCAGGTGCAATAAATATACCCGCACCTTCCTGTCCAAAAACCTTCATCAGTGCGCTATCGTCAAATTCTGCAACAACACGCGGATAAATACGCAGCTTGTCTAACCATTGATCAATAGCAGAGCGTAACTGATTATCGCTGCTTGGCAACAGTAGAGGCGCTCTATCCAGGCATTGCGGAAACTTTCCTTTTAAATGCTTCTTTAGTGTATCGGTAGCAAAAAAACTGACTCCACACTCGCCTAGTTTATGACTAAACCCTCTCGTACTGACTGTTGACGGAATTCGTCTGTCTGCCAGTACTAAATCGAGACGATGTATCGCCAGTTCAGATAACAATATATCCAGACTCGACTCTCGACATACCATGCGTACAGGTTCTGGCATTTTTAAAGCAGGCGCAAGTATACGGTGTGCAATTGACTTTGGCACGACATCTACCACACCAACTCTTAACGTTTGAGGCAGGTTTGCAGGTAACTGATGAAGGAACTCTTCCATTTCTCCACCGAGTGAAAAGATCTCATCGGCATAACTCAGCACTAACCTACCTGTTTCTGTGAGTGCCAGGTTGCGCCCGACTTTTGAAAACAGGCTTACTCCTAGATGCTTTTCCAGCAGGCTCAGCTGGCCGCTGATGGTCTGTGGTGTCAGATGCAGCTTTTCGCTGGCGCGTGCAATGCTGCCTTCTTTAGCAACCACCCAGAAATAGTGCAGGTGTTTATAGTTAATCATCGCTTTATATATACTTCGTTATTTTCGATTATTATATCAATAATATTCGACTTTTCATGTTTTTAAAAATAGTTAGTATGTCTGTCACAACTTGTTTATAACATTACAGCCGAGGTAAATATGCAAATTGATATTCAATCACGCGGTTTTTCTTTGACTAACGCACTACTTGATTATTCAAAACGACGAGTACATTCAGCCATGGCGTACGTTAGCGGGCATGTTGGTCGGGTTGTTATACGTTTATCTGATGTTAATGGTCCACGCGGCGGTGTAGACAAATGTTGTCGCATACAGGTTGCGCTTGCTGGTATGCCTGATGTGGTGGTGGAAGATACGGAATATGATATGTATACCGCTATCGATCGCGCAATCGATCGTGCAAGACGAACTGTGGTGAGAAAAGTTGATCGACAGCTAACGTTAATCAGACAGCGCGAACCGCTTGTATTAGAAGCAGAGTAAACAAACTATCTAGAGGTGATAATGATGAACACAATAAACACAATTGAGAATCGGAGTCAGGCATCATCGCTTGAAACTAATAAAGTACTACGTAACACATACGCTTTATTATCCATGACATTGATGTTCAGTGCGCTGACTGCTGGCGGTTCAATGGCTCTAAACTTGCCTCATCCTGGGCTGCTACTTACGCTCGGTGGTTATTTTGGCTTGTTATTTCTAACTACAAAATTCCGCGACAGTGGTTTAGGCATCGCTTTCGTGTTTGCGCTGACAGGCTTCATGGGTTACACGTTGGGGCCAATCCTTAATTCATATATGGCTCTAACTAATGGTGGACAAATTGTGATGACTGCTATGGGTGGGACTGGCGCTATTTTTCTTGGCCTGTCTGGCTATGTGCTTACTACCCGCAAAGATTTTAGCTTCATGGGTGGCTTTTTAATAGCAGGCATTCTGGTTGCTTTTATGGCCGGTTTAGGCGCATTGATTTTCGAAATGCCAGGTCTGTCTCTAGCAGTGTCATCCATGTTCATAATGCTTATGGCAGGACTGATCCTGTATGAAACCAGCAACATCATTCATGGCGGTGAAACCAATTATATTATGGCAACCGTTACCTTATATGTTTCTATTTTTAATTTGTTCACTAGCCTGTTACATCTTCTAGGATTTATGAGTGGTGATGATTAACGACGTCAAGGCTACTAATAAAAAATGCTAGCAACATGCTAAACTCAGTAAAAATTCAAGCTTACTAATCATTGTAATTTTTCTGAGTTTGGCACTGTTATTTGGCATTAAAGAGCCGCTGTAAAGTGATATTGAGAATGATTAATTACCAACGATGTTAGAAAATAATGTTCACATCTATGATGTACGACTCCAGCAGGAGTGGTGTCAGACAGGTGTGGATGGAGGCATAACTCAATGGCTTGGTCAAAACAGACCAGTAAACAATATTATAAAACCTGCATTTAAGATAAAGATATCAAAGGTCTAATATGAACAATAGCTCTCTAACCAATCACGCCAGACCAAAGCATAAATCACGACCAATGGTTGACCTGCTGGTTAGTATTATTATTCCGTCAGTGATCTTGATGAATCTTAGTGGTGGTGATGATCTCGGTGCTAGTGGAGCACTTATCGTGGCTTTGGCTTTTCCTGTTAGCTGGGGTTTGTTTGAATTATTTAAGTATAAAAAATTCAATTTCATAGCTTTGCTTGGTTTAATTAGTGTATTACTTACCGGTGGTATTGGCCTGCTACAACTCGATCCACAATGGTTGGCGATTAAGGAGGCGGCGATCCCAGGGGTAATTGGTATAGTTGTATTAATCTCCGCGTTTACACCTTATCCACTGATTAAAACCTTGCTTTACCACCCAGGTATTATGAATGTGGACAAGATACAGCTAAAGCTCAACAGCAATAACAATCGCGAAATATTTGAGCGTCGTTTGCAAAACGCAACTTATTGGTTGAGTGCTACCTTTCTGTTTTCAGCAATAATGAATTACACACTTGCCAGATGGGTTGTTACCTCACCGGCAGGTAGCGCCGCTTTCAATGAGGAACTCGGGCAGATGACCTTGCTAAGTTACCCGGTAATAGCGATACCTTCAATGATCATGATGATGACTATCATGTATTACCTATGGCGAACAATTCATGACATGACTGGACTCAAATTGGAGGAGATATTAGTTACAAATCAATCTAAAGAAGAATAAAATAATGTATTATTAAAAATTAAGCATGCTACATTTCATGCAAGATACATTAAGGGGTAACAATCATGGCATTAGTCAATATGCGGGATATGCTTTATCACGCTTACCAAAATGGCTATGCGGTAGGAGCATTCGACCTGGTGAGTCTTGAATTTTTAGAAGGTATCATGGATGCTGCTGAACGCTGCCATGCACCGGTAATACTAAGTCTCGCAGAATCTCATTTTGATTATTTTGATCTCGAGTTACTCATGCCTGCAGTAGAAACTGCCGCTCTGCGCGCCTCGGTGCCGGTTGCGATTCATCTGGATCATGGCGAGAGTTTCGAATCTGCAGTGAATGGAATTAAACTGGGCTGTAATGGCATCATGGTCGATTCCTCGGACCAGGCACTTGCCGGCAATATAGAAATGACACGCACTATTGTTGATATGGCGCATTCTTGCGGTGTTCCAGTAGAAGGTGAACTTGGTTACGTGCCTGGTGTGGAAGGTGAAGATGCAGAGCGTCATCCAGGCGAAGTTGCTTATACTACGGTTACTGAGGCGAAAGATTATGTTGAACAAACGGGAGTGGATTTTTTAGCAGTATCTATTGGCACCGTGCATGGTCGTATGCAAGGCGAGCCCAAACTTGATCTCTTGCGCCTGAAGCAAATCAACGAAACACTAGGTATTCCACTGGTTATTCATGGTGGTACCGGATTAAGTGATGAGCAGTTCCGACAACTGATCGAAAACGGTGTAACTAAAATTAATTACTATACTGCGCTGGCTGATAAGGCTGGAGTATGCATGCGGGATAACGCCAGCACTGATCCGCAATGCGGGTATACTGGATTGATAGCAGGTGTCAAAGAAGCCATCAGTAGTGAAGTGGAGCGTTGTATTCGGCTTTGGGGAAGTGCTGATCGAGCTGATGTGCTTCTTGCTTCATGCGCACCCTGGGCATCAGTGGAACACCTGATTATTTACAATGTCAACAATATCACCGATCAGCAGATCGCTGATATGATGGCGAAAGGTAAACAAATACTTGGCACCATTCCCGGTGTTCGTGAGGTAATCACGGGGCATGCGATTGAGCGTGATGCAAAATACCACTATACATGGTTAATTCGTTTTTGCCATTCCGACGTAATCGAGAGTTATCGTAATCACCCAGAACATATAGCTTTCGCTGATACTTTTTTCAGACCAGTTGCTGCTGAGCGTATTAGTATCGATTATAAAATTAATGACGCCGGTGTTAATTGATAATTAGTTTCATATAAAAACAATACGATTTATTCGAACCTTCGACCTGCCGTTTATGAGGCCCGGTTAGCGAGTTTTGGACACCACGCAAGTCGCACTATGTAGGTGTTTGTCAGCCATGTCTATACCAGTTTCCTTAAGGCTATGCCATAGGATGGTTACTGACTGCATGACGCATGTTTGATAAATAATTTCATCTCAATGCTCTTACATTACGTGCATTTTGAGAAATATACCAATGTGTATTTTCAGAGATAGCCTGTTTTGATAGTTCAAGAATAACGCCTTTCAATCGAGGGAAATCATTTGATATCAATAAGTAGTCGAATTCTATAGCTGCCCATTGATACATATCTCGTGCTAATGTGTAACGTGCAGCATTATCTTTATAACCTTGTATTTCACCCCATTTAAATACGGTAGCCGACGAACCAAAAAATACTGCATTCAACCAGATATAATCAGCAATATCTGTCTTTCCCATAAAATAATAAAACGTGATATATGTTGTAACACATGCTCCAATTAGATAGAGCATACTGGATATGACTTTAATGCGATTTTGTCGAGATATTAGATTTATCTTTTTATTTTTAGCCGTAGCGTTACCTAATTTACTTTCGTAATAGGTAAGTTGATCATTAATCCACCATTCTTTTATATTGATCATGGCTTGATAGTACTGGCAAATATCCTCGCAATCGATATTGCCACTTATACAGTGATGAGTAAGCATTATCATGGGAATAAACCTACACGACTTTCGTTACGAGGGCGTAGCCCCCATAAAAAGTGGCTTTCAAATTCCATTGGTAATTAATAAAAAGGAATGTGGTTCAAGTTATTTAGCCAGGACCAGCTAACTCAAAGCGAACTAACGAAAATTATCTAAAACAAAAGGACAAGTTGTCGTGGATTTATGGATGTCCTTATTTGTTGCAATCAAAAATGCCATAATGATATGCGCCTTCAATCACACCGCTGGTATAATATCCTTGCAAACCTCTGAAATCTCCTTTTGCGAAATACACCTTCAATTTGGGGTTCTGATTCATTGCTTTTTTTACATTTTCAACTAATTGTTCATCGGCATTCTTTACCAGAACACCACGAAATCCCGCTGTTAGTGGAAAGATATCGTTGCCACTGTCCCCGCAAAATACCACATCCTCTTTCGCGACGCCGTACTCCTTTGCTACATACTCCAGGGCGGTCTGTTTTGTCGCGCTTGCAGGTAAAAAATCGAGTAGCCCCTTGCCATCTTGTGAATCAAAACTGTATATGATTACTTCATCAAATTTTCCCTTCACCAGTTCATCAACTTTTTTTAACACCTGATCTTTTTTTTCATGCTCAACATAATAGCTCTGTTTGAACTGATTCTGATGTTCAGTTTCCTGTTCCTGCATTGCATCAATCCCGGCAACTGCCTCCCTTATTGCCATGGCATCCCACCCTGGACTTTCTTTACTTACCTGTTCAATCCAGCCTTTATCAAACTTCCATTCACCATTTTCATATTTTCTAATTGAAGTGCCGACGTCACCGCACAGAATATTGGGGTACCTGACGCCAAATTCTTTTATCGCGTTCTCGGTAAGAGCAAGATTCCGTCCTGTTACATAAACGATGAGTACATCGTGTTTTTTTGTCAGGTCATTAAACAGGCTGATGGCTTTGTCATCACTCTCCCAACTGCCATTTGGTAGCAGCGTTCTGTCTAAATCTGTCGCTAATATTTTCATATTGATCCTCTGCAAAAATTGATACTGCTCGCGTGTTTTAGTCCAGCAGGCTTTCTATTTTCGAACAGCCTCCTGGTTATAGGTCATCTCTTTTTCATTACCAGCATTTTCTTTATGTGTAATGCTAAAGCTATAGTCACGCAGGTCAGCCTTTAACGTTGCAACAGACTCCTGATGTTTCCAGCTCATGTGCAGGTGGTGCTCATCTGAACTATTAATCGTCAGTTCGCCGTCAAAAGCTGGCGATGTATTCCGCAGCCTCATGAGATCCAGTTGGTCTCGCACAATAGTTTGTTTAAGTCCTTGCTCGATATCACTGTTTGTGAGCGTTGTGCGATTGATTTCTTTATGTCCCCCCGTACCGCCTTTATCCGCCGCTGCGTAATCGTTCTTGCCGGCGAACAGATCCAGATACCATACTTGCGGTATACCCGGTATAAACATTTGAATTGCTCGTGCAAGACGCAACTTTTGCTCGTCTTCCCCTAAGGCGCTGAAGAACGTCGCATTGACCTGATAATAGGATATTTTCTTACCATCCGGGCCATACAGGTCTTTTACTCTCCCGCCCCTGTTTATTATTTTTTCAATGACTGCATCGATCTCTTCATCACTTAACAATCCCTTTTTTGAGACGCCAGCATTATCTTTCCCTTTCAAGTCAAGGACAGGGATGCCATCATGACTCCCAAGCATGTTAATCGTTTTGATATTTTTCTCTATTAGCTCCTCAATCCAGCGAAGAAGATGCCTGTTTGTTCCACGATCCAGCGCATCTATAAGCAAACCAGGAAAGAAAAAGTCGTAGATGGGAAATCCTTCGGCTGCCACTTCCTCATGAAGCCCGGAACCATATTCAGAATGTATTTCAGGCAGGAGAATCAAGCCATACTTATCCGCTATCCGCTTCAGTCTCTCCAGATACCTCCACGTGCCGGGTTTATTGAAGAAGTTGATCTCACCCGGTTCCTTGTGCAAATAAGCGAATGCGTCGAGCCTGACAAGCTTCCCGCCGTGTTCGCGTAGCTTCTTTAAGGTCTTATCGTAAAAATCCCAGACCTCTTGTGATTGAGCATTTAAATCCATTTGTCCAAGATATTTACGGTTCTGCTCAACAACGGAAACAATATCATCTTTGTGGTGGGAAAAGTCGCCCAAGTCGATTTCGTTAATATCTCGCTTCGCATTCAATACATCATTCAGGATTGCTGCAATGTTCTCCGCGTGCTCGTGTGTGAGTTCTTCGATTTCTAATGCCTGTAGTAAATCGTGGGCGGTGACCTCATGATAAACAACCTCCTGATAAAACGTATTCCAATAAGGCCGTTCGGATCCATCCGGAAAGCGTACTTTCAATATCGGAAGGCCAGGTTTTCTCATGAACAGTTTCTCGAGATGTTCTTTATGTGGTATCACGTGACCGTTAGAGTCCAACTCACCGTGTGAACGCCAGAATTCATTCCAATCAATAAAGAAGTTTTTATATTTTGATTTGTCCCCATTCTTCAATAGATCTTGAAATTGGTGAGAGCCTACGGAAAGATGATTCAGAACGAGGTCAAACTTGAACATGACATTGAGTTCATGGAGTTCATCTAAATCTTCCCGAAAAACAAGATCATCATTGAGGTCGTAATCTATGATAGAAAAGCCGCGATCCAAATCACTATTAAAAACGGTCGGTAGAATATAGAACAAAGAAAAAACGTCTTTGAATTCCAGTCTCTTGAGCATACTTACAGTATCAGCCATGTTTCGGCCAATGCTATCGGGGTAAGCGTTAAACATAACGCCTTTCGTAAAATCTATTTTTTTTAACATAACTTCAACTTTAATAACCTCTGCTCAATTATTTATACTTATTTCGTAACCATATACTGGACTAATTTAGCAGACAAGCATTCCAACACTCATCGTGCTCAGCAAGCGCCTTGGCAAGATCAACCACGTATTTTGTCTGGTCACCGGTATCAGCATCACGACCAAGTTCAAGATCATGGCTGCGAATCAGTTCATTAATACTGATGAGGACTAAATATTTTTCTTTGTTATTATTTTTCCATCAATATTTATAATTTTATTAAAATCAGGCATTAATGCCCTCTATTAATGTAGCTTATTTCAGATGATTTGTTAAAAAGTGCTTTTTAAGTAACTATATTAACGAATTGTTTATAGGTATTATCGGACTGGTTGAAAAGGTTGATACGTGTGTTGATTAAAACGTGGTCTATCCCTGATTATTAAGCGTGAAGAAATCTCGGGTTGGCTTACTCACATTTCCAAAAGTAAGGAAAAATTTGAATGGTGTATTACGTAGTGCAGTTACCATCTCATTTCACCAGCATCTCACGCTTATGCGTGAGCTGTCTTTTGAAAATTACGATGGCACTGTTGTCGGTCATGAACGTCGAAGCGAAGGAGATAACGGACAAGCTATCACTCAATGGTGTGTTGTCTGGCGCACTGCAATGCCAGCAACTATCAGCAGATAGTACCGGTGAAGATGCCTGCAAACTTGGCATACCTTTTCAACCCGAGTTGACCTACCGCCAGTCACAACAGGACATCTTATTTTTGAAACTTGGTTTCGCTGCCGGCAACGGCTTGAATGATGTATCACCGTTCAACATCTCGGCCTGGGGTGCGGATCTTCATGATGACGTGATCAATGTGAGTGGCAGTGGCAGAAATTACCTTCTTGAAGCCTGGTATGAACATGTCTTTGATATGGGACGTGACCAGAGTATTGGTCTGACCCTCGGTATTATTGATGCTACATCTTTTCTGGATCAAAATGCCTATGCAAATGATGAATACAATCAGTTCATGAACCCAGCGTTATCCAATTCCCCTAACGCGGTTTTCCCCTCCTATGATCTGGGTGTTGCTACCGTATGGTATATGGATGAATGGACTTTTTCGGGTGTGTTCATGGAGGTTAATCAGTTGACCAGTCCCGATAAGTACACATTTTATGGTATTCAGGCTCGATACACCCTGGAAACCACCCTGGGTACAGGTCATTACCGCATCTTGCTCAACGCTGACCGTGACTTCGTTGACGAAGCCGGCGCAAGCAAGCAAAGAAACGATATATTGATCGTTTCTATCGACCAGCAGTTCGGTGATAGCATTGGCGCCTTTACGCGAATGGGCTGGCGGCTTGATGATTTACCGATCAACTACCGGGAAGTTTACACCGGTGGAATCGACATCAATGGCCTAAGCTGGGGCCGGTTGCTGGATAATATCGGTATAGCGATTGGTTATATGTATGGCGGTAATACAAGTATCATCAGAACCCGGCTTGCAGAAGCTTACTATCGGATGGTGATAAATCCCAGGCTGGCATTCACCGCCGATATCCAGTATATGGACGATCAGTATTATTCAATTCCAGATGCTGAAGGAATGATTTATAGTTTGAGGGCTACTGTCAATTTTTAAACAAGCCAGCTGAAACAATCAAATTGAAAATGAATGAAATAGCATTTTATACATTTCGTGCTCTGAGAATTCATGGATGAATTATTCAGAGAGTCCTTAAAAATATCTAAGCAGGATGACGCTGATGAACTTTCGGTTCAGCATTTATTCATCTATGCCTATGCCGGTTTCCTTACCACTAGTTTGTTCGTGATGTGTTTTTACACGAATCTATTTCGATGGCTCAATTCAATAGTTACAATCAGTTTTAAGCTCTTACCAGTTTCATGCTCTTAACTATATCAACGTAAAGGTTGTCTTGAGTGTAGAGTTGCTTTTATATCTAATACTGAACCCAAACTTCTTGAGAACGAGAATGATTATGTAATAACAGATCATCGTAATAACTATTGCCAGGATTATGCTGGTATAAAAATTTAGACCCTTATGTAATAAAAATGGCAGCGATAGAAAAAATGCTAGTGAAGGTATAACTAACCAAAATACACTAATTGAAAATTGAGATATTAATTCTTTTATGTATTTATTTGACGCAACAAGTATTAGTTGAAAAACTCAATTGATGCTTGTTTCGACCTTCATATGGTTAACTAATTTACTGAGTTAAGTGATCCTCTCGTGCATGTACTAATCGATACAATGCCGGTAACACTACCAGCGTCAACAGAGTCGATGAGATAATTCCGCCAATTACCACGGTAGCAAGTGGCCGTTGAACTTCGGAGCCGATACCGGTATTAAGTGCCATCGGGATGAAGCCAAGTGCTGCCACCAGTGCGGTCATTAACACAGGGCGAAATCGAGTGAGCGCGCCTTCAATAATGGCATCGTTTAACAGTTTGCCATGCACGCGTAAATCTCGAATAAATGCGACCATGACCAGGCCATTAAGCACGGCGATGCCCGAAAGCGCAATAAAACCAACGGCAGCAGAAATGGAAAATGGAATATCGCGTAACAGTAATGCGATAATTCCGCCAGTGAGTGCCATCGGACCGCCTGAAAAAATAATGGCCGCATCTTTGAACGAACCCAGTGCCATTATGAGTAGGCCAATAACTAACACCAGTGTCAGTGGTACGACGATGGATAGGCGTTGCGTTGCTGATTGCAGTTTTTCATAGGTGCCAGCATATTCGATCCAGTATCCTGCTGGAACCTCAACATTTTCAGCGACTGATTTCTGCACATCCTGTACAAAAGACCCGAGATCACGGCCACGAACGTTTGCTGTTACAACGATACGTCGTTTACTGTTTTCTCGATAGACCTGGTTATAACCCGTTACCAGGTTTAGTTCAGCGACTTCTCCTAGAGGAACATAATCGCCGCCTGCAAGCATCACGGGGAAACTTGTTAAGCTGTCAGTGTCGGTGCGTAATGATTCTGGTAAACGTACGACGATATCTGAGCGCTGGTCACCTTCATACAACTGACTTGCGACAGTGCCACCTAGCGCAGTTGCCAAAGTGCTCTGTAGTTGCATTATGCTCAGTCCATAACGAGCCATGACATCACGTTTTGGCTGTAACGTCATTACCGGCAAACCCGTGCTTTGTTCTACCGCAACATCAGCAGCACCGGAAACTTTGTTAACGGCTTTTTCGATTTCATCGCCTAATGATATTAGCTGGTCAAAGTCATCACCAAACACTTTTATCGCAAGCTCTGAGCGCACACCTGCCAGTAATTCATTGAACCTCATTTGAATAGGCTGCAAAAATTCGTATTGGTTTCCCGGGATATGTGTTACTAGCGCTTCCAGATCTGCTACCACCTGAGATTTCGGTTTAGCTGGATTCGGCCAGTCTTCACGGGACTTTAGTATAATAAAAGTATCGGCTACGCTGGGTGGCATCGGATCGGTGGCAATTTCAGCAGTACCAATTTTTGAAAACACGGTTTTGACTTCTGCAAGGTTTTTAATTTTTTCTTCCAGGCTTTTCTGCAGATCTATTGCCTGACTTAATGACGTGCCCGGTATGCGCAGCGCATGCATAGCAATATCGCCTTCATCGAGATTGGGGATGAATTCAGAACCCAGTTTAGGTATCAGGGTTGCTGAACCGGCAATTAAAAGCATTGCCAGTAAAACAACGCTCCAGCGGAATTGCAGCGATAGTTTTAAAATGGGTTTATACGCTGAATTTATTATCTTGATGGTTTTGCTGTGCTTCTCCTGTACGGGATGGCGAAATAATAAGGCAATACCAGCGGGTACAAAGGTTACAGAAAGAATCATGGCGCTGACCAGTGCAATAATTACAGTGAGTGCCATGGGGTGAAACATTTTTCCTTCAACGCCGGTTAAGGCAAAAATGGGGATGTATACCGCTGTAATAATAAACACGCCAAACAGTGCCGGACGAATAACTTCCTGTGTGGCGTCGAATACCACGGCAAGTCTTTCATTGAGTGATTGTTCGCCGTTACGAACTTCCTCACTTAACCTGCGCAAACAGTTTTCAACAATAATAACAGCACCATCAATGATAAGCCCAAAATCCAGCGCACCAAGACTCATTAGATTAGCACTGGTTTTAGTTTGCACCATGCCGGTGATGGTCATTAGCATAGCAATTGGAATAACGGCTGCGGTTAACAGGGCGGCACGAATATTTCCTAATAAAAAGAAAAGAACAACAATGACCAGTAGTGCGCCTTCGAGCAAATTCTTCTGTACCGTGGCTAATGTTTTATCCACCAGATCAGTACGGTCATACACCGCGGTGACGGTAATGCCGGTGGGCAGGCTGGATTTAATGTCCTCCAGTTTTATAGCAACATCGCTGGCAACTGTGCGGCTGTTTTCACCGATCAGCATAAACACCGTGCTCAATACCGTCTCACGTCCATTTTGTATGGCCGCACCTGATCGTAACTCTTCACCGAGGGTCACGGTTGCCACGTCTTTTATGCGTACAGGTACCCCCTGTTGTTGATGGATAACAATATCTTGCAGTTCATCCATACTGCTGGCCTGGCCGGGCACGCGCATTAACCATTGTGAGCCGATGTGTTCTATAAAGCCAACGCCGCGATTCGAATTATTTTGTTCCAGTGCGGTGACAACATCGGCATAACTAATGCCATAAGCCAGTAGTTTTTCTGGTTCAGGGGCAACCAGTATTTCTTTTTTGAAACCACCAATAGGGTTGATCTCTGCGATGCCTGGTACCCGCATTAATTGCGGACGAATAACCCAGTCATGAACGGAGCGCAGATCAGTGGGAGTGATGAGACTGCCATCAGTATTTTTAGCACCAGGTTCTGCATCAACGGTAAACATGAAGATCTCACCCAGGCCAGTGGCGATAGGCCCTGGTATGGGTTCCAAAGAGTCAGGTAGATTGCTTTTTGCTGTGCTGAGTCGTTCACCGACTAACTGACGCGCAAAATATATATCGGTGCCTTCTTCAAATACTACGGTAACCTGAGATAAACCATAACGCGATAGTGAACGTGTATAAGATAATTTCGGCAGCCCGGCCATGGCTGTTTCTATGGGGAAACTGACACGCTGCTCAGTTTCCAGTGGTGTATAGCCAGGTGCAGCCGTATTTATTACAACCTGAACGTTGGTAATATCAGGCACTGCATCAATCGGTAACTGGGTGAATTTCCACGCACCCAGTCCCATGACTAGCAATACCAGTGACATAACCAGCCCACGTCGGGCTAGCGAGAAACGAATAATATATTCAAGCATGATATGTCCTTAGTGGTCGTGTGATGCGCCGGATTTTTCGATATCGGCTTTGATGACGTAACTGTTTTTGCTGACAGACCGGGTGCCTGGCTCCAGTCCACCGAGTACT
>JBFFVI010000020.1:0-14863 GCA_041570895.1 Gammaproteobacteria bacterium | reverse complement strand
ATGTTCGTGATTCGCTGGATAAACTCACGCTGAACGATGCTTCTTTACAATATGAACCAGAAAATTCCTCAGCCTTAGGCCTGGGGTTTCGCATCGGTTTTCTGGGCATGCTGCACATGGAAATCGTCCAGGAGCGGCTTGAACGTGAGTATGACTTAAACCTGATCACGACGGCGCCCACGGTGGTCTACCAGATATTGGACACTAAAGGCAAAGTCTATGAGATCCATAATCCTGCAGATCTGCCCGAAGTAAATTTTATCGAAGAGCTGCGTGAGCCGATAATAAAAACAAATATCCTGGTGCCGCAGGATTATGTCGGTAATGTGATATCGCTGTGTGTTGAAAAACGTGGTGTGCAATTGAATATGCAGTACATGGGAAAGCAGGTTTCATTAAATTATGAAATGCCGTTAAGTGAAGTCGTGCTTGATTTCTTTGACCGCCTAAAATCAGTCAGTCGTGGCTACGCTTCCTTTGATTACGATTTTGATCGTTTTCAGGCAGCTGATCTGGTGAAAGTGGATATTTTGATCAATGGTGAGCGTGTTGATGCACTATCGATAATCGCGCATCGTGAAGCTAGTATACGTCGTGGTCGCGAAGTGGTAGAAAAAATGCGTGAACTGATTCCGCGGCAGATGTTTGATATTGCAATACAGGCGGCAATAGGCCGTAATATTATCGCTCGATCCACCGTCAAAGCCTTGCGTAAAAATGTTACTGCTAAATGTTATGGTGGAGATGTTTCACGTAAACGTAAATTACTGGAGAAACAGAAGAAAGGTAAAAAACGTATGAAGCAGTTCGGCAAGGTAGAAATACCACAGGAAGCTTTTTTAGCTGTCCTGAAAGTAGACTCATAAGGTAGCTTATTAACAAATACCGCCTAAACTTTAACAAAGATTTTATTGTGAACTTGTAATGATTATTGATTTTTCTTTTTATTTATTTGTAGCTGTCGTATTTACCGGGACTGTCTGGTTGATCGATAAATGGTATCTTGCGCCCAGACGTAACCAGGTATTCAATGCATCCTCGGAAACCCACCAGGGTGTAGAAATTAGCCGTAAAGGCAAAGAACCTGTCATCGTCGAATATTCCAAATCATTTTTTCCGGTTTTACTGATCGTTTTTTTGTTGCGCGGTTTTGTTGTCGAGCCATTCCGGATTCCTTCCGGATCTATGTTGCCATCGTTATATATCGGTGATTTTATTCTGGTCAATAAATTTGCTTACGGTATTAAAATACCCGTTCTTAATAAAACCATAGTGAATTTAAGTCAGCCAGAACGTGGTGATATCGTCGTGTTTCGTTATCCGCGTGACCCAAACCTGGATTATATAAAACGAGTGATAGGATTACCGGGTGATCACATAGCGTATTACAATAAAGTTTTATATGTAAATAGTCAGCCGGTGGCAAGAGACTTTACCGGGCAGTACAAAGGGCCTGGACAAACCTATGCCAATGAATATGTCGAAAAACTTGCGGGTGCTGAACATTCTATCCTGTTACTGCCGGCAAGACCCAATAACCTGCAAGGTGAATATATCGTTCCTGAAGGCATGTATTTTGTAATGGGTGATAACCGCGATAATAGTAATGATAGTCGTGTCTGGGGACCGGTGCCTGAAACTAACTTGTTAGGTAAGGCTTTTATGATCTGGATGCACTTTAGTGACGAGCTACATCTCGATCGTATCGGTAACATAATTAAATAAGTGAGGAAGTCACATGTTAAAAAAATCAGTTAAAAAACAACAGGGGTTAACAATGATCAGCATGATTGTGGTCATCGTTTTCCTATTATTTCAGGCAATCATCGCGATGAATGTCATACCGGTCTATATGACCGACTCCAGTGTTAAAGACGTTATGGAGAGACTGGAGCAGGATCCGAAATCAACAGGGCTGTCGGCAAAAGAGCTGAAGGAATCGCTGATGAAACGTTTAAGATTAAATAGCGTGTACGATATAAAGCCAGAATACATCAAAGTTAAAAAAGGCCGCGGAGTAAATGTCGTGACCATCGAATATGAGCCGCGCGGCAAGTTGATCGGCACTCTCGACTTCATCGTTACTTTTAAACATGAAGCCAGTATACCTATCCGCTAATATTGCAGATAGGTTTCACGCAGAGAAGTTTTATGGCGAAGTCTAATGCCATTAATAATTTATTAAAAAAACTTGAATATTCTTTTAATGATATCGAGTTATTAAACGAGGCGCTGACGCATCGAAGTTATGCGGCTAAAAATAATGAGCGTCTCGAGTTTCTGGGTGACGGTATTTTAAATTTTGTTATCGCTCATGAGTTATTCAAACAGTATCCCGATGTGCAGGAAGGCGATCTGAGTCGTCTGCGAGCAAATCTGGTTAATAAAGAATCGCTGGCGGTCATTGCTAAACAACTAGAGCTGGGTGATGTCATCCGATTGGGTTCTGGCGAACTGAAGAGCGGTGGTTTTCGCCGCCCCTCGATTCTGGCTGATGCTGTAGAAAGTATTTTTGGAGCCGTTTATTGTGATGGTGGTTTTGAACCCTGTCGTGAGTTAATCGTACGTTTATACGCCAACAGGCTTTCATCACCTACCGACTTACAAAGTTTAAAAGACCCTAAAACACAGTTGCAGGAATTATTGCAATCCCGTCGTTTCGCTTTGCCAGATTATCAGGTGACCAACGTTACAGGGCAGGCACACGCACAAATTTTTCACGTGAGATGTAATATAAAACCAATGAATATAGACGTTAGCGGTGAAGGTAAAAGCCGCCGTAAAGCTGAGCAAGTGGCTGCTGAAAAGGCTATTGCTAAGGTTAAAGCTAGTTTCGGAAGCAAGCAAAATGACTGAACCAACGATGACTAACGATACCAAACACTGTGGTTACATTGCGATTGTCGGTCGCCCTAATGTTGGCAAGTCTACTTTGCTCAACTATATCCTGGGTATGAAACTGAGTATCACGTCGCGAAAACCACAGACAACACGACATCAGATTCTTGGTCTAAAAACAACCGGCAACGTACAGGCGATCTATGTTGATACACCTGGTATCCACCAACGTCGTGGTACAGCGATCAATAAATACATGAATCGTGCGGCAACCTCAGTATTGAATGATGTTGATGTGATCGTCTTTGTGGTTCAGGCTAAAAAATGGACGGATGAAGATCAGGCCATTGTTGAGAAGTTGAAATCAGTAAGTTGTCCAGTGGTGCTGGTGGTGAATAAAATGGATAAGCTGGATGATAAAAAACAGCTGTTGCCGTTGATTCAGGAACTGTCATCGCATTATGACTTCACCGAGATCATCCCTGTTTCTGCACTAAACGGGGATAACGTTGAAATGCTAGAGCAGAAGATCGCTCCCTTACTTCCAGAAAATGAACATTTTTATCCCGATGACCAGGTTACTGACCGCAGTACGCGTTTTCTTGCAGCTGAGATCATACGAGAAAAACTGATTCGTGAGTTGGGGCAGGAGCTGCCATATACTTCGACGGTTGATATCGACAAATTTGTCGAAGAAAAAGATATCGTACATATTCATGCCACTATCTATGTTGAAAGCGCAGGTCAAAAAGCGATCATCATCGGTAAAAAAGGCAGCCGTTTAAAAAGTATCGGTAGCAAAGCACGGGAAGATATCAGTAAGATGATCGATAATAAAGTGTACTTAAACCTCTGGGTAAAAGTGCGAGAAGGCTGGTCAAATGATGAGCGTGCCCTACGCGGATTAGGTTACGGCGAATAAAAGTTATTAAGCAATGAATGTCGTTAATACGCAGATTGCTTACATCCTGCACAAGCGCGCTTACCGTGAAACCAGTAGTATTGTTGAAGTATTAACAAAAGATTATGGCCGAGTGTCGTTAATGGCAAGAGGCAGCCGTGGTGCTCGTAGTAAAACGGCAGGAAGTCTTTTGTTATTTGCCCCGTTAGTGGTTAGCTGGCAAGGTAAAGGCACTATGCCTTTTTTAAAAAGTGTCGAAAGAGCCGATTTAAAAGCGCCGGTTTTAAAAAACAAAGCCCTTCTTTCTGCCATGTATATCAATGAGTTATTGATGTATTTATTGCATAAAGATGATGTTCAGGAGGCTGTTTTTAAGCAATATCATCACTGCCTGTACTCACTGGAAAACGATAAAAACCTTGAGATAACACTGCGGCAATTTGAAATAAAATTGTTGGAACTATTGGGTTTTGGCCTGAACCTGCATGCGGAAGCCGATACCGGAGAGAAAATTCTGGCCGATTCGAGCTATCGTTATCATCTAGAACACGGGCCGGTAAAAGGCAGTGAAACTGCAGCAGCTAATGTTCCAGAAATTTCAGGCAGTTGTCTGCTGGCGCTGGCTGATGAACAATATCAGGCAATAGCAGAAAATTCTCTCTATCTAGCGGAATTAAAACGATTGATGCGATATGTCATCAATCATCATCTGGGTAATAAGAAGCTGAAAAGCAGGGAATTGTTCAGGCCCGTCGGGCTGATGCAGAATTAATTAGAATCTGGCTTATACCTCAGTCATCGTCGTGTTTCCAGGTCGAAACCGCAGATAAATTATTTGCATGAATAATGGTTATAAATAGCACTGATTATTGAAGTTCGACAATTTCCTTCTATGCTTTATAGTGAGTTTTTACTATCCCTTTGAAGGTCTGAATATGCCATCTGCTGCATCTCATACGATTGATGATTATGAAACCCTACTCGTGGCCCTGCAAAACGTGCTGGGCGTTGTTGTTCCTGAGGAGCAACGCAGTTGTCTGGTTGAAAGAATTGAGCCACTGTTATCAACTTATCAGTTTGATTCTCTGGCCTCTCTTGCTGAGAGCATGACCGGTGGACAATCTGATGAAAGAAAATCTAGCATTCTTACCAGTGTTTTAGATGTAATATCACAGCGCCAGATGAGCTGGAACCTAAGTCCTGAAGTGAGCAAGCTGCTTCACGATTATATCTTTCACCAGCTACCTGATAAAGCTAGAATCTGGGTGGTGTCGTGTGGCGAGGGGCAGCTGGCCTATTCTGTCGCTATGGAAGCACTCGAATACGAGAACCGCAGTGGCGATGTTAAAAACTTTCAAATCATTGCGACAGATATTTCAGAGAAGAGTATAGCCAGGGCTAAAACTGCGACATACAGTGCATTGCAACTATCAGGTCTTCGCGACAACTACAGAAAACTATATACCTCGTTCAATAATGAAGAGAACAGCGGGCAGATCAAAGACAAAGTCCGCCAACTGATTAGTTTTAGCCAGTGCGACCTAAAAGGTAATTTTCAGTCTCTCGGCGAGATGGATCTAATCATTTGTCCTGAGGTTCTTGTTTATTATTCTAATGGCGTCAAAGCCAGCATCCTTCAACGGTTTTCAGAGTTGCTGAAAGCGGGCGGTATTTTCGTTACTGGAAGTAACCAGGGCGTGGTTGCTTCTAATGACCGCCTGGAACGTGTAGAGCATCCTGCAGGGTTATTTTATCGCCGAAAGAGCTGAGTTTATTCGGCTCTTCAGTAATCTGACTATTGTTACAAACTATTTGGTATTTTCAAAAAATCTTCAGGCGCAGGTGCCGATTCAGCGTTGCTGGCATCATCAACCCATTTTAGAATATCGTAATAGCTGCGAATATTTTCGACATATTGTACCGGTTCCCAACCCCTGGCATATCCATATCGTGTCTGTTTATACCACTTTCTTTTGGCTAAAAGCGGCAATGTCTGTTTGACATCAATCCAGAGATTCGGGTTTTTGTCGAGTTGTTGTGCTAACTTGCGAGCGTCTTGCAGATGAGAGTAACCAACATTGTAAGCCGCCATCGCCATCCAGGTTCTATCGGGTTCTGTAATACTTTCGTCGATACGTTCCAGGGTTTTTTTGAAGTACCTGGTACCTCCTGAAATACTGCTTTCGGGGTCTAGACGATTTTTTATCTCCATCTCTTTCGCTGTTTTTAGTGTCAGCATCATGATGCCTCTTACGCCGGTTGGCGATACGGCATCGGGATCCCAGTGAGACTCCTGGTATCCCATGGCTGCAATTAAACGCCAGTCCACTCCGTTCTCGGCAGCGGCTTTTTCAAAGAATGCCTGGTGCTCCGGTAACCTTGTTTCTATATGACGCCTGAAAATTTTAGTACCGACATAATCAAAGTTTTCAACGTGACCATAGGCGCGTTCGATCATGCGTGTCAATTCACCACTTTTCTTTATCCGTTTAAAGAATTTTCGTACTTCCAGTAACAGGCTATTGTCGTCAGATTTAGGCATGGCCCAGGCGAGCGATTGAGGCTCGCTGATATCAAAAGCGACCCGTAAATTAATCAGGAAGCGTTGATTTAGTGATAGTTCATTAGAATCAGCGATGGTGTAGTCAATGATATCATCAGAAACCATCTGCAATAATTCTTCACTTTCAAGCTCAAGATTAGATTTCCAGCTTAGGTCGGGAATGGTTTTTGCTAAATGTTTTAATCGTTCGTCATGGCTTGAATTAGCTACCACCTCCAGGATGCCGTTATTCAGTCGAGATAGACTTCTCGGCCGTTTATTAGCGGCGTTATAAACCAGCTGTTCGACGATTTCCTGGTATGCAGGACCAAACTGGTATATCTTTTTACGCTCTTCAGTGATGGTTAATCCAGCAGCAGCAATATGGGCAGAGTTATCGCTTATCTTGGTGAGCAGGTCATTAAAAGATTCGGGAATAAGCAGCGTTAATTCGACACCAAGTTCATCTGCAAACATCTTCGCCATCTCGTACTCGAGACCGGCAGGACCGTTAACATCTTCATAATATGTTGTTGGACTGTTTCTTGTTAGCACAACAAGTTGCCCGTCACTTTTTATTTGTTCGAGTAGTGTCGGATTATTAAGCTTTGGAAGAACGTTAAAGACGAAAATAATGCTTGCGATGATAACGGCAAGTGACAGAAATAACGGTCGGCAAAGCGATTTGTTGGCTTCGATGGTAGCGTCCTGATAACTATCTATGTGTGAAATAACGAAAGATTTGTATTCAATTAGATTATATGAGATTTATACGTGTTTTCCATTATTAAGCGTGTCGAAAATAACATTAGTGAGAGTGGTTAAGTCCTGTTCTCCGATGATGTATGGCGGCATAAGGTAAATAAGTTGGCCGAATGGTCTGATCCAGACACCAGCATCGACAAAGGCCTGTTGAATCTTCGGCATGTTAACCACATTTTTTAATTCGACCACACCGATTGCGCCTAACACGCGTACATCTTCTACATCATTTAACTGGCGACAAGGTTCCAGTCCTTTGATTAACGTTTGCTCGATCCTGTTAACGTTAGCTTGCCAGTTTGACTCTTCTAATAAACGGATGCTTTCCAGGGCGACAGAACAGGCTAACGGATTAGCCATAAAGGTGGGCCCATGCATGAATACATGTGGTGGCTGGTCACTAATAGTATTGCTGATATCATTACTGCATAGTGTCGCCGCAAGTGTCATATAACCACCGGTAAGCGATTTTCCAAGGCACAGGATATCGGGCGAGATAGCGGCATGTTCACAGGCAAAGAGTTTGCCGCTGCGACCAAAACCGGTTGCGATCTCATCGGCGATCAACAATACATCATATTTTTCACATAATGATTTGGCCTGTCGTAAATAATCAGCCGAATAAAACTTCATGCCACCAGCACCCTGAACGATGGGTTCCAGGATAAGCGCGGCAATCGATGCATGCTGAGTGCTTAAAATAGTGGATAAATCATCAAGCTGTTCTGCTCTGCATGACTCGCCGAATCTACACTCTGGAGAGGGGACAAAATGATTTTTCGCCAGAATCTCGCTAAACAGCGTATGCATGCCGGTCACCGGGTCACACACTGACATCGCACCGATAGTGTCACCGTGGTAGCCATTTCTAAGACTGATAAATTTTTGTTTTTCTGGTTGATGCTTAGACTGCCAGTATTGAACAGCCATCTTCATGGCTATTTCGACAGCAACAGAACCTGAATCGGCAAGAAATACCTTGTCCAGGTTATCCGGCGTCATCTCGACGAGCTTTTTACAGAGTTCAACCGCAGGTGCATGAGTGAGGCCGCCAAACATGATATGGGCCATCTTATCCAGCTGTTTATTGATGGCTGTATTCAATGCCGGTACGTTATAACCGTGTATTGCGCACCACCAGGACGACATGCCATCGATCAGCTGTGCACCATCTTCCAGGGTTATCTTTACACCGTGAGCTGATACCACAGGAAAAATGGGCGCGTCTGAATTTATTGCGCTGTATGGGTGCCAGACGTATTTTTTGTCATCATCGAGCAGTGGTGAGTGTTGTGATTGAGTCATGTGGGTATTGTACAGGGTTTGTCTGCAGCTAAAGTTGTGAGCTTTTTCGACATGTGACTGAAACGGGTATTTCAAAAAATTATAAACAGCACTACTCAGAGGTCCCATAGCGAGACAGAAACATCTCTACAGCAGAATCAATGATGATCTGCTGCTCTTCTTTCTTAGGAATCGGTTTGACGCCATATAACTGTGGCCATAGGGCAAAGGTTTCAATTAATGCCAGAAACTGTTTGCCTGCAATGACGGGGTTAGTTACCGCAAGCTTGCCATCTTTACTGGCTTCTATGATCCATTTGACCACGCCGATGCCAGCGTCCTGAAAGCTTTCAAAATTGGCTCTGGTCAGATCGGGAGAGGCTAGCGATTCTGAAGTAATCATCTTGACCATATCGAGAAATTCTGCCGAGCTCAACAGTGATATTTCCTGTCGAGCAATTGCCTGCAATTGATTTCTTACTGGAATCTCAGGATTATATGGGTACTCCGATATCTGCATAGCACGATCACACAGCTCCTGAGTTATGGCCTGAAACAATACTTCCTTGCTTGCAAAATGGTTATATACCGTGCGTTTTGAAACCTGCGCGGTGGCAGCAATGCGATCCATACTGGTGGCCCTGAAGCCAGAAGTCTTAAATTCCTTCGCCGCAGCTTCAATGATGTCTTCTCGTTTGAGTTCGGTCAGTTTTTTCTCAGCGTTCATGATGTTTCTAAAGTCGTTGCATTGATCGATTGCCGATAAAAGTACACCAAGTAGTTTACTTTTTCAATATCCAGTAATAAACTACACTTTTGAGTTTACTTTTAGTATGGTTCAGCTCACTCAAAATAAAATTCGATATCGCCAGATAGTTATCGGGGTCAGACTTATGTTCAAGCGTAGTGTCATCTTTATTTTCTTGCTGCTGCTGGTAATTGCAGGATTAGGCTTTATCAAATATCAGCAGATTCAGCAGGGCATGGCGATGATGGCGTCCAATACACCGCCGCCAGCCAGTGTGGAAGTTACCACGGTATTGAATACACAGTGGCAACCTCGAGTTTCTGCCATCGGTACCCTGACTGCGCGAGAAGGTATCGATGTCAGTAACGAAGTTGAAGGCATCATAGAAAAAATTCACATCGAGTCTGGCCAGCAGGTGAAGCGGGGCGATCTGCTGGTGTCATTAAATGATGATGTCGAGCAGGCTGACCTGATCAGCTTCAAGGCGCAGGAGAAACTTGCTCGAACATTATTCAAGCGCAACGAAGATATGTGGAAGAAAAAATCCATTTCTGAAACTGAATTCGATAATGCTTATTCCAATCTGCAAGTGGCGCAGGCCAATGTCAGTCAGACACGCGCACGGATTGCGAAAAAATCTATCCGTGCGCCTTTTGACGGTGTATTGGGTATCAGACACGTCAGTACTGGGCAATATGTCTCTCCTGGTACCATGCTGGTCAGCCTGCAGGATTACAGTATCCTGTATAGTGATTTTGCCGTACCGGAAAAACATCTGCCGGATTTAACTCAGGGGCTTGAAGTCCACTTACGTGTCAGCGCATATGATGACCGCGTGTTCGTCGGCAAAGTGCAGGCAGTTGATGCCAAGGTTGATGAGGCTACACGTAATATCAGTGTGCGCGCAGAACTGGCCAATGAAGACGGTCTGTTACGTCCAGGCATGTATGCGGATATCGCTTTAATGCTGGAACAGTCAGCAGAGCGTATCGTCGTGCCGGCCACGTCGATCGTCTACAGTTCTTTCGGTGATGCTTTATTTGTCGTAGAGAAAAACGACGAGGGCAGCATGATTGCGCGTCGTGTGCAGATCACTATCGGTGAGCAGCGAGGCGACCTGGTCGCGATCACATCGGGCTTGAGTGGTGGCGAACAGGTGGTACAGGCAGGCGTCAGCAAACTGGCGAACAATAGCCCGGTAAGTATTAATCAGCAGACGCGACTGAAGACTGAAATTGAAGGCGGCGAATAATGAGATTTACTGACTTTTTTATTCGGCGACCGGTATTTGCCATCGTCCTCAGCCTGTTGTTGCTGGTCTTTGGTCTGCGTGCCCTGGATGATCTGCAGGTGCGACAGTACCCGGAAATGGAAAATGGCCAGTTAACGATAACCACGGCTTACCCCGGTGCTAATGCAGAACTGGTGAAAGGTTTTATTACCACGCCGATACAGGAAACCATTACCAGTGTAGAAGGTATTGATTACATCAAGGCGAGTTCTCGTGCTGGTATCTCCATGATCGAAGTATTTCTGGTGCTGGGTTACGATGTGAACATCGCTATGGCTGAGATGCTCAGTAAGATCAACGAAGTGCAGGGGCGCTTGCCGCAGGATATCAGTGATCCGATCATCACCAAGGCCAGTGCCGGCAACGATGCCATCATGTATATCGCTTATCAAAGTAACCGCATGAGTGAAACACAGGTTACCGATTACCTGCGCCGGGTGGTGCAACCCAAGCTGGCAGAAGTTCAGGGCATGTCTCGGGCTGCGATTTTTGGCGGTAAAGAGTATGCCATGCGTATTTTTCTCGATCCGGTAAAAATGCGTGCTTTTGATGTCAGTGCCGATGAGGTAAACAATGCGTTGCTGGCCAATAATTTTCAGTCAGCCGCCGGTGAATTGCGTAACAGTTATACCGTTACTTCGATCCGTGCCAGTACCTCGTTGCAGGATGAAAAAACGTTTGCTGAAATCATCATCAGCAGTGATGGTCAGCGTGTGGTCAGGTTAAGTGATATTGCTCGTGTCGAACTTGCTGTTAATACCGAACGACAGATCGTGAGTTATCAGAGCAAACCTGCGGTATACCTGGGAATACAAACGGTGCCCAGTGCCAATCCGCTGGATGTTGCCGATGGCGTTAAAAAACTACTACCTGAAATTGCCAATGATCTACCCGCAGGGTTGCATCAGTACCTGGCTTACGACACCACCATGTTCATCGAGGAGTCGATTACAGAAGTAATAAAAACATTGATCGAAGCAACCATGATCGTGGTACTTGTGGTGTTCCTTTTTTTAGGCTCGCCGCGCTCGGTACTGGTGCCGGTTGTCACTATTCCATTGTCATTAATCGGTGTTGCGCTGTTCATGTTAATGATGGGTTACACCATTAATCTGCTGACCTTGCTGGCGATGGTGATGGCTATATCGCTGGTGGTGGATGACGCTATCGTGGTAGTGGAGAATGTACATCGTCATATCGAAGACGGTATCGAACCGATGCGTGCAGCGGTCATCGGCGCACGCGAAATTGCCATGCCGATCATCGCCATGACGATCACTCTGGCGGCAGTATATGCCCCTATCGGATTTATGGGGGGGCTGACCGGCACGTTGTTCAGTGAGTTTGCCTTTACTCTGGCAGGTGCGGTATTAATTTCCGGCATAATCGCCCTGACACTGTCGCCCTTGATGAGTGGCAAGTTGCTCAATAAGCAGGCACTGGAAAAACCGATGGTCGTCGCTGTCGATAAGATCTTTAATAATCTGAAGGAGGTCTATTCACGTTTACTCGATAATACGCTGACTTATTACCGTATCGCGATAGTGATTGGTTCGGTTATATTGCTGGCAGCAATTGCAGCGATGGTTACTCTAACCCAGTCAGAGCTGGCACCGGTGGAAGACCAGGGTTTTATCCTCACCATGGGTATCGCGCCGGACAATGCCAGTGTGCAGTATGTGCAGACTTATGCTGAACAGATCGAAGAAATTCTTAGCACCTATCCGGAATACGATCAGACTTTTGTTATCGCTGGTATGCCGGTGGAGAACAATGTCATGGCAGGTATGGTATTAACTCCATGGAGCCAGCGTGAACGCAGCCAGATGGATCTGCAGCCACAGTTGCAGGGCGAGCTGTCAGGCATTGCCGGTATGAATGTGTTTGCGATCAATCCGCCATCATTACCGGGCACGCCGATGGGTATGCCGGTTAATTTTGTTGTAACCACGACCAGTGATTACAACACCCTGTTCGAAGTCACCGAAGCGCTGAAAGAAAAAGCCATGGCGAGCGGGCTATTTATGATGATGAATAATACCCTGCGTATGAACAAACCGCAGGTGCATGTTTTGATCGATCGTGCCAGAGCGGGGCAGCTGGGCATCAGCATGCGAGATATCGGTGCTGTGCTGGCAACGCAACTGGGAGATTTTCGCAGCAACTATTTTGATATGCAGGGCCGCAGTTATGAAGTGGTACCGCAGGCAGATAAACGTTTTCAGCAGACCAAAGAAGCGATAGATCAGCTTTATGTGCGAACCCGGGATGGTCAGCAGGTGCCGCTAGCCAGTGTGATAAAGATTTCACAGGAAGTGGTGCCCAATGACCTGACCCAGTTCCAGCAACTTAACTCGGCGATCATCGAAGCGATACCCATGCCGGGTGTTGCTACCATTGCCGATGCACATTTTTATCTAAGTAATACCTTGCGTGAGATCGCTCCCCAGGGGTTCATGCATGATTTTGGCGGTCAGAGTCGGCAGTTTGAAAAAGAGGGTTCGGCTTTAATGGTGACGTTTGTACTGGCGTTAGTTGTGATTTACCTGGTGCTGTCGGCGCAGTTTGAAAGTTTCCGTGATCCATTTGTGGTATTGATCACGGTGCCGTTATCGATCTTTGGCGCCATGATTCCTCTGTTTCTCGGTTTTGCCACGCTGAACATCTATTCCCAGGTTGGACTGATTACACTGATTGGCCTGATCTCCAAACACGGTATATTGATCGTTGAGTTCTCCAACCAGCTGCAACGCCAGGGGCTGGATAAAATTACTGCTGTAAAACGGGCAGCGGCACTTCGTTTGCGACCAATCCTGATGACTACTGCGGCCATGGTTCTGGGTGTTATGCCGCTTGTTCTAGCCTCAGGGGCAGGCGCAGTATCACGTAATAACATCGGCCTGGTGATCACTGTCGGCTTGAGTGTTGGTACGCTTTTCACCCTGTTTGTTGTGCCGGTCATGTACTCGCTGATTGCACAGGACTTTGATAAGGAAATGGAGATGCAAAGGCTTGCCGTGACGCAGGAATAGGTAAGCAATTACCAGGTGTTTGCAACCGTGTTAATAACTAACTAATTGTATCTATTAGTTATATTGCATATATGGCAGAGAGGAAGGGATTCGAACCCTCGAAACCTTTCGGTTTACACACTTTCCAGGCGTGCGCCTTCAGCCGCTCGGCCACCTCTCTATAAATCTTTTACTTTTTCACTTTGTGCATGGCCAGGTATTTTTATGTGCCAAGCCGCACGCCGCATGCGCGTTATTCGGCTCGTCGTGAGCCTCACCCTTTCAGGGCATAATCGGAGAGACGTCGATCATGTGAAAAATCGTTCCCAACGATTTTGATCAGCCGTTATTTCGGGCTTCCTGCCCTTCACCCTTTGGGTCATGGTAAAAAGCTACCATGTTCAAAATTGATCCTGTCAATTTTGTCGGCCACCTCTCTATAAAATTCTTTAATCTTCAGCGTTATATAGCTTTTCCAGTATCTCCTTAGCGCCGCGAGATAATAGATCATCAGCCAGTTTCTCACCGAGCTCTTCTGCATCATTACGATGTCCGCTGATATCTCCTTGAATGATCAGGCTGCCGTCCGGTTCACCGACCAGGGCCTGCAGATGTAGCGTATCACCGTCAAGCATGGCGTAGCTGGCGATAGGAACCTGGCAGCCGCCCTGAAGGCGTTTGTTTAATGCGCGTTCTGCAGTGATTCGATCTGTGGTGTCCTCATGCTGTAATACGGATATTAGCTCGAGTGTTTCTATATCGCCTTCGCGGGCTTCAAGTCCGACTGCACCCTGGCCGACGGCAGGCAGGATCCAGGATGAGGATATCCGCTGTTTGATCCTGTTTGCCATTTCCAGTCTTACCAGACCGGCGCAGGCGAGGACGATTGCGTCATAATCACCATTGTCCAGCTTTTCTAACCTTGAATTGACGTTGCCACGTAAGTCTTTGATTATTAGGTCAGGTCGTTTGCTGAGTAACTGACATTTTCTGCGTAAGCTGCAGGTGCCGACGATAGCGCCTTCGGGCAGGTTTTGCACGGAATCAAAGGTATTTGAAACAAAGGCATCACAGGGTTCTTCACGTTCGAGAATGGTAGAAAGAAATAAACCCTCTGGAAATTCCATCGGTACATCTTTTATAGAGTGCGCAGCAATATCGGCTTTGCCTTCAAGTATCGCCGTTTCGAGCTCTTTAACGAACAGGCCTTTGCCGCCAATTTTCGCTAAAGGCGTATCCAGTATCTTGTCACCTTTGGTGGTGAAGGTGACCAGCTCTACGTTTAAACCTGCATGTGCGTCCATTAACCGTGTTTTAACGTGTTCAGCCTGCCACAATGCCAGTGGGCTTTTTCGTGTTGCAATACGTAGTGTTGATTTCATCAAAGAGGTGTAAATGAATTATGTTTGAAAAATTAAAGGCGCATTATACCTTAACAAGCGGGAGAATAGTTGGCTGTTATAAGGGTGAATTTTGTCTTCACCTT
>JBFFVI010000019.1:0-14895 GCA_041570895.1 Gammaproteobacteria bacterium | reverse complement strand
CCCCAACGACCCTAGTTTAATGACCCGCGAAGAAGATATTAGTCGAGCATCACGTTCACTTAAAGCTATGTCACACCCCCTGCGTTTAAAAATATTATGTACTTTGGGTGATCAGGAAGTGAGTGTACAGGATATCGTTGACGCTGTGGGTACTTCCCAAAGTAATATATCCCAGCATCTTGCAATCCTTCGAGACAAGGGTATTTTAGCGTCAAGAAAAGACGCCAATAAAGTTTATTATCGTGTCGGTGATACCCGTACCTTGCGTTTGATCGGCATGATGCAAGATGTATTCTGTTCAGCGGTTCATACCGGTTAGATCGCCAACTTCAGGTAGAATAATGTTTGCCGCTTAAATCGGATGGCAGCATAATTTTATATATCTCGGTTTCCGCAGAGCGTTTTTGTTGATTTCTATAATTTATAACATCCTCATATATTTTTGTCCCAAAAGGACATCATCATAGGTATCGTCGTGGAGCAACTCTCTGAATTTATCGTAAACAATCTTCTTTTATTTGCCGCCCTGATTGGTGTCATGGTTATGCTGATAAAAGCTGAATTAGACCATCAGGCGAACAAGGGCTCACTGCTCACACCGCCTAAGGCCATTCGCTTGATGAATAATCATGATGATGCGCTAATCCTGGATCTTAGAACCGTTGCTGATTATAAAAGCGGTCACATAAAAGGCGCTAAAAACAGCCCATTGGCTGAGTTTGCAAAAAATGTAGAGACCTTCGCCAGCTATAAAGATAAAGAAGTGCTGGTCTATTGTAATTCGGGTAATACCGCAACGCGTGCGATCAAATTATTAAAAAAAGCCGGGTTTGAAAAAATTTATAATCTTGACGGTGGGATAGCAGCCTGGAAAGAAGCTAATATGCCACTAGTTAAAAAGTAATCATTTATTTTAGTTTTGCCTTTTTTAGGCTTCGATTTCAGGAAAAATCATGAGTGAAGAAAACCAGCAGTTTGCAATTCAAAAGATTTATTTAAAAGACGTCTCTTTCGAGTCGCCAAACTCGCCGCAGGCATTTACCGAGGGTGACTGGCAGCCAAAGATCAACGTGCAGATTAATAGCAGCAATAGCGTTATTGCACAGGATACCTATGAAGTGGTTTTAGACATTACGGTCACAGCAGATCAGAATGAAAAAACAGCTTTTCTAGCCGAGGTTAAGCAGGCAGGTATTTTCACTATTGCTGGTTTTCCTGAAGAAAACCTTGGCGGCATGGTTGGCGCTTTTTGCCCGGAAAGTTTATTTCCCTATGCCAGAGAGGCTATTTCAGAGCTGATATCGAAAGGCGGATTCCCTCCGTTATACCTGGCGCCGGTTAATTTTAATGCTCTGTATACACAACAGCTGCAACAGAAACAGGCGGCAGCAACAGAGACCGAACAGGAAGTTGCGCACTAGCGAAAAGTTTTTTGCGTGAAATTAGCTGCGGAGAGTAAATAAACCGATGGACACAGTTAATCATAAATCTCCGATTGTTGTTTTAGGTGCAGGTTCCTGGGGGACTGCGCTGGCCATCCATCTGGCTAACTCTGGGCATGATGTATTGTTGTGGGGTAATGAACCGGAACATATACAGCTGCTGGCAGAACAGCGTTGTAATCAGCAGTTTTTACCGGACGTGACTTTTCCTGAGCGCTTGCAGTTAACCGACAGCATCGAACAGGCATTAGCTTCACCAGCGTGGGTTTTGATCGCGATACCGAGTCATGCTTATCGTTCGTTCTTACAAAAAAACGCCCATTTATTCAAAGAAGATATTGGTGTTGCCTGGGCGAGTAAAGGTCTGGAGAGTGGTAGCGGCAAACTGATTCATCAGGTGGTTGCTGAAGAGCTGCCACGATGTAAAAAAACAGCTGTGATGTCTGGGCCTACCTTTGCCGGTGAAGTAGCACGAAATCTGCCGACATCGATTACAGTTGCTTCCGAGTCCGAAGATTTTTCCAGACAAATTAGTGATGACCTGCATAGTGGACGTTTTCGCGTGTACCTGAGTGACGACCTTATCGGTGTTGAACTTGGCGGTTCAATAAAGAATGTACTGGCAATTGCTGCCGGCGCTGCTGATGGCTTGGGCTTTGGTGCCAATACACGCGCGGCTTTAATCACCCGAGGGCTGGCAGAAATGATGCGCCTGGGTGAGGCCATGGGCGCTCGTAAGGAAACATTTATGGGTCTGGCGGGTATGGGTGATTTAATTTTAACCTGTACGGATAACCAGTCACGTAATCGACGAACCGGATTATTACTGGCGCAGGGAATCACGCTGGAACAGGTGCACAAGGAAATTGGTCAGGCGATCGAAGGTATTAAAACCGCAAAAGAAGCCGTGAATCTGGCACGGCAACATAATGTTGAGATGCCGATCACTGAACAGGTTTATCGTGTTTTATATGAAAACTGTCCAATAGAAGAGGCCGTACAAGCTTTGTTGAGTCGAAAATCGACCCAGGAAACTGTCTGAGGCGGTCAATAAAGGTTTGTAAACTGATTTTGTCGTAGGGCCTCATAAGTGACGATGGCAACCGTGTTTGACAGGTTTAAACTGCGGCTGTTTTTAAGCATCGGCAGTCTTAAAATGAAATCCTCATCCAGCTGGTTTAAATAATCTTCTGGAAGTCCTCTGGTCTCTGGGCCGAACACCAGGTAATCCCCAGCCGAAAACTCTGCCTGATGATAGTATTTATTGCCTTTGGTAGATAAAGCATAAACATTATTTTCCGGCTTCAAGTCGTTGATCGACTTATAAGTTTTAACTTCCGCCCACTCGTGATAATCGAGGCCGGCACGACGTAATTGTTTGTCTTCCAGCTTAAATCCTAGCGGTTCTATCAAATGCAACACGCAACCGGTGTTGGCGCAGAGGCGAATTATGTTGCCTGTATTGGGTGGAATTTCTGGCTGGTAAAGTACGATGTTGAACATAATGTGTATTTAACCATGTCGACTTTCCGCATGCATTTTTTAATTGCATGATAAAAAACATAACTAAAATGTGTTTTTAGCTGGCTATGAATAAAACATGCCAACATTTCTGCTATATAAAGGTGTGATAATGCATCAATTGATTATGGGGAAATCAATGCCAAAAAATGGGCAACAAAATACACCAGCGAAGACTGGTACTTTAGAAAATAATAACGTCAGTTTATTACTAGTCGATGATGATCCGCTTATATTAGAAGGTCTGGGGTTTGTTTTGCGTAAGCAATTTAATCTCATCACCGCAGAATCTCGTCACCAGGCAATTGATAATGTTAACCAGGCAGGAGAGTTACCCTGTCTTGCGCTGATCGATCTTGGCTTGCCCCCCTACCCGCACAAGCCGGATGAGGGTTTTGCCTTAATCCGTGAACTCTTATCATTGCAGCCGAATATGAAAGTGCTGGTGTTGTCCGGGCAGGACAATGACGTAAATATTCAGCATGCGCTCACCATCGGTGCGGTAGACTTCATTGCAAAACCGGCTGAACCTGATCTATTAATAGCACGATTAAAACATCATCAGCGGCTACATGAGATAGATCAGCAACGTGACGCACAACAATCTGTTTCTATCGTAGGTGACAGCGTTGTTATGCAGATGGTGAATAATCAGATCTCACAATTTGCAAATTCTCCTTTTCCAGTTTTGATCGAAGGCCCGTCAGGCACGGGCAAAGAGCTGGTAGCGCGTGCATTACATGAAAATAGTGAACGCTGCAACGAGCCCTATATGGCGATCAACTGTGCGGCAATTGCTCCTGAGTTACTGGAAGCACAGTTATTTGGGCATGTTAAAGGCGCCTTTACGGGCGCAATGTATGAGCATAAAGGCTTTTTTATGGAAGTTGGAAAAGGCACGTTACTGCTCGATGAGATAGGTGAATTACCGATGGCGCTGCAAGGTAAATTATTGCGTGTGATCGAGAGTGGAGAATTCTATCGAATAGGTGAAACCACAGAATTACAATCGCAAGCAAGGATTCTCGCTGCGACCAATAAAAATTTAAACGAAGAAGTCAAAAAAGATAACTTTAGAAATGATCTGTATCATCGCTTGAGCATCTTAAATATAAAATTACCGGCATTGAATCTAAGGGGAGACGATGTTTTTCTTTTATTGAACACGTTTATTGAAACTTACGCTGATACGGTATCGCCATTCGTACTGGACGACGGCGCGCGAGAACTTTGGCAGCAATATGATTATCCCGGCAATGTGCGCGAACTAAGAAATATAGTTATTCGATTAGGCACTAAATACCCTGGGCAGAGCGTTAATAAAGAGCAGCTGAGTGCAGAGTTAGAGACGCAGCTTTCGGCGACGGCACTAGCAGAAAATGCTACCTCAGTGAGTGATGAGATGATTACTCAGAAAATTCAGGCTCATGAGTTTGACCTGGATGAGCTGTTAAATGAGATCGAAAGTCGCAGCATTCGTATTGCCCTGGAAATGAATGACAATAATGTCAGCAAGGCGGCTAAAGCACTAAAAATCAACCGAACAACCTTGTATAGCCGTGTGCAGAAACTTGGATCAGACTGATGTACCAGGAGCATTTTGGTTTAAACCGACCGCCTTTTAAAATAACGCCGGATACCAGCTTGTTTTTTGAGGGTAATCAGCGCGGCGCTGCGCTGGATGCTTTGATGTACGCCATCAATAGCGGCGAAGGCATCATCAAAGTTGTTGGTGAAGTCGGTAGCGGAAAAACCATGTTGTGTCGTATGCTTGAAGTGCGGCTATCCGATGATGTGGACGTCATCTATATTGCCAACCCCAGTATTTCGCCCGACAATATTCTTCACGTGATTGCTCATGAGTTACATCTGGATGTAACTAACGAAATGAGCAAGGTTGATGTGATGCAGCAGATACAGGCGCACTTGCTGAAAAAGCATGCCGCTAATCGTCAGGTTGTCATGTTTGTTGAAGAAGCACAGAGCATGCCGGTGGAGACGCTGGAAGAAATTCGATTATTGAGTAATCTGGAAACAGATCAAAATAAATTGTTACAGATGGTGTTATTTGGCCAGCCTGAGCTCGACGAAAAGCTTTCACAACCACAGATACGCCAGTTGAAAGAACGCATCACCCACAGTTTTTATTTATCGCCATTCCCGCCAGACGATACTCTGCAGTATCTCAATTTTCGCTTACGAGCCGTTGGTTATAAAGGTCCGGATATCTTTAACAAAAAAACAGCGGGTGCGGTAAAAAAATATTCTGATGGATTGACTCGGCGGATCAATATTATTGCAGATAAATCATTGCTGGTGGCTTTTTCAGAAGGAAGTCATGCGGTTACGACTGTACATGTTAAGACCGCAGCAAAAGACAGCGAGTTCAGCAAGTCGGTTGACCATAAAAAAATCGGCTGGATTATTGCCGCTCTTATATTAATGGCAGGCGCATTAGCGGCAGGCTTTTATCTTGGAAAAAAAGCACCTGGTATCGATGCTGCTGAAGAGAGCGCTCCTGTCCAGTCCATAGAATCTGAAGTGATAGAACGTTCTCAAGTCTCATATGAAAAGGAAAAAATAACAGACATTGATGCAGGGATCGTTACTGAAAAGTCCGCTGGACTTGTCGATGAAAGAATAGATAAAACAAGGCAGTGGTTAGATGACGCGTCAGATTACCACTATAGTATTCAGTTGTTTATGGCGAGAACAAGTGATGCTGATAAAGTTGAGGCATTTCTGCGTAATGCCCCTGAAACGCTTGATTTTACTAAGATTTACATCTATGAAACAGTAATAAATGGACGTTCGTGGTATAGCGTACTGTATAGTGACTTTGCAACGCAGGAGAGCGCTATCGAAAAGTTAGATCGGTTGCCGTCTTCACTTAAGGCAAGTGATCCATATCTGCGTCGTATTAGCGCACTGAAAAAAGAAAGCACATATAACGAATAACTACTTAGGGACAAGTTTGTTTTGTTCGGCTGAAGAAGCAATGATAATAAAAAATATAAAAAATAGATTTATACCAGCAAGCCTTTCTTTTGGAATGGTGTTTTTTCTTGTCGCCTGTGGTGCGACCAATCCACCGGCAATCTCTGAAGGCCATATTAAATCCGATCCTGCGGCAGAAAGTAAAAAGAATATTCCACAACCGGCAATGCAGGTGCCAGCATTGCCGCGACCCGTTAAGCGAGAAAAACTTGAAACCTATACCGTGGTTGTCAATCAGGTGCCGATCAGGGAATTGTTGTTTTCCATGGCGAGAGATGCCGATCTAAATCTGGATATCGATAATGATATCGCTGGCAAGATCACCATGAACGCGATCGATCAAACGTTGCCAAAAATTCTCGATCGTATCGAAGCTCAGGCCGCCATCACTTATTATCTTGAGGATGGCACACTAAAAGTCAGGGCGGATAAACCCTACCTGCATGTTTACAATATCGATTACTTGAACATTAGTCGTGCCAGTGGCGGTAATGTAAGTATATCTACCGAGATAAGTGCGACAAGTTCAGGTATGCAAGGCTCAGGCGGTGATGGCGGCGGTAGCAGCGGCGGCGACAATAAGGCCAGCTCGAAGATAGAAAACAAAAGTATTAATGAATTCTGGAATACGATAACTAAAAATATTGGCGGTATCCTTGAGCAGGAGGTCACAACCGGCTCTGCTTCGAAAGCGGAAGGCGACAATAACATTATTGTAAATCGCGAGAGCGGAATAATCGCGATAAGGGCTAGCGGTAAAAAACATAAATTAATAAAAAGATTTATTGACCAGGTTGTCGGTAGCGCTCAGCGACAGGTTTTGATCGAAGCGACCATTGCCGAAGTCCAGTTGGGAGATAAATATCAGGCTGGCATCGACTGGTCTGTTATAAGTGAGACAGCGACTACTTCGACCGGAAGCACGATACTGACCAAGGGCGGCATCCAGGATGTTATCGGTGGAAGCTTAGGCGCCACGCCAGTCTTTCAGCTGGCAACCGCCGGTTCGATAAATGGCAACCCGTTAAACATTACCTTAAAAGCACTGGAAACATTTGGCGACGTTAAGGTGTTATCTAGTCCCAAGGTGATGACTTTGAACAACCAGACAGCGATATTAAAAGTTGTTGATAACGAAGTGTATTTTAATATCGATGTGAATGTTGTTCCTGGTAGTGTTACATCAAATGCGCTTACTACCATCGATACTACCGTTAACACCGTACCAGTCGGTATCGTCATGGCAGTCACGCCATTCATCGATGAAGATGGTACGGTGGCATTAAATGTACGGCCTACCATCTCGCGGATAATCGATTATGTTACTGACCCTAACCCACTGCTTGCAGATGCAGGTGTTGAGAGTCGTATACCAGTAATACAGGTCCGTGAAATAGAGACGATGTTAAAAGTCGATGATAGTGAGACTGCTGTCATCGGTGGATTGATGCAAGACCAAATTAATAAAGAAAACCGCGGCGTGCCACTCTTATCAAGTATTCCATTGTTGGGCGCATTATTTTCTTACACTGAAGAAGAATATGTTAAGTCTGAGCTGGTTATTTTTATTCGTCCGGTAGTAATAGAAAACGCGAGTCTTGATGGCGATTTGGCTGATTATAAAAAGTATTTGTTAGAAGATCTTCAGCAGGAAACATCAAAAAAACTCGCTGAACAATAGGGCCCATCAAGGTAAAAATCATGAGTTTATTACTAGATGCCCTAAAAAAAGCTGCCGATGATAAGCAGAAGGCATTGCAGGCTGAATCGAATGATTCAGAGGCAGCAGCTTCAATCTCATCAAATACCCATCAGGAAAATATAAACGCCATCGCTGATACAGCACAGCAGACAGCTGCCGCCGCCGATAGTGATGAAGGTTCAGTAACAGATCAGATTGATGTTGTTGAAGAACTAACGCTCGAGGAAATCACAGAGTCTATAGAGCGTGCTGAAAGTTTGAGTGATGATGTGGTCGATCAAGTTGATGATGGCGGACCTCAAAGTCGTTCAGAAAGAAGCCGCATAGAAGAAAAATCAGATGTCGATGTTGAGTTAGAAAGCGCAAGTGATTCAAGAGTTGAAGAATTTACAGTTTCTGATGATGCATTGTCGATGCTGATCTATAAAACCAACCGAGATGTAAAGAAAGAAAAAAAATTTATTGTCTTTGGGGTTCTGGCGGCAGGCTTAACGGTTTTGCTATCAGGTGGTGTTTATTATTATCTCGACATGCAGGCTGAAATTGAAGCCTTGGAGCGCAGGCATCAGATAACCATGCAGTCGATGCGAGCAAAAACAAATAAAGAACAAACGCCGGAGAAATCGGAGATAATCCGTAAATTAGTCGGCGAGTCCGACCTGGATGAGAAAGTCAAATTCGCCAGGCAGCGTATCGTCAGCAATAAAAACTCTATTGATTCGCGGCCGATAGAATACAAAGAGACGCGTAAAAACAAACGTGATGTAAGTCCAGGCGCCATGCTTTCTATACAAAAAAACAAAAAAACAGACACCGTGGGAGAAAAGCTCGATGCGGCATGGCTGGCATATGAAGCGGGACGATACGGCGAGGCGACTACAGAGTATAGAGAAGTATTGGCTATCGAAAAGAATAACAGAGACGCACTGCTTGGGCTTGGTGCTATCGCAGTAATCAAAAAAGACAATGCAGTCGCCAGAGATATATATCTGACGGTTTTAGAACAGGACCCGCTTGATGCAATGGCGACTGCAGCGCTTGCAGGGCTACATGATGAGTCATCGTTAAAGTCTGATGAAGAATACCTGTTGTCGATGCTGGAAAAGAATCCTGGTGCGCAACATTTAAATTTTGCATTGGGCAATAATTATGCGCAACAGAATAGATGGAAGTCCGCGCAACAACATTATTTTAAAGCATGGCAAAGTGATCATGAGAATGCTGATTATATCTTTAACCTTGCCGTGAGTCTGGATCAGTTGAATAAGCAGCAGCAGGCAATTAGTTATTATCGAGAGAGTTTGCTAAAAGCTGAAAATAAACAGGTCAGTTTTTCACGAGAAGCAGTACAAAAGCGTATTAACGAATTAGCGGGATTATAGTGGAATGAAGAGTCATGGTGTCGGCAATGTGAAAGATAAGCTAGGCCAGCAGTTGCTGGAGAAAGGCTTGATTTCTGTCGACCAGTACGATATTGCGACAACTGAACAAAAGAAAAATGGCAGACTGTTAGGTGAGGTGCTGGTTGGTTTAGGTTTTGTTTCTGAATCGGTCATGCGCGATGCACTAAGTCAGGTGTTAGGTATTGCCAGTGTTGATCTTGCCAGCGTCGTTCCTGATAAAGCGGCGCTCGATCTGATCGAAAAAGAAATAGCTGAGCGTTACACTATCGTTCCGGTCAGTTTCGATGTAGACAAGCAGCGATTGAATATCGCGATGAAAAACGCATCAGATCTGATGACGCTCGATCGTGTGCATGCGTTGGTTGGCAGGAAAATCGAACTTGCCCCGATGGTTGCGGGCGAAAGTGAAATCAAAAAAGCCATCGACCAATTTTATGGTTATGAATTATCCGTTGATGGCATTCTGCATGAAATCGAAACAGGCGAGATCGACTACCGGAGCCTGGATGCGACAGAAGATGAATATAGCCAGCCTCTGGTTCGATTGGTGGATGCGATCCTGGCCGATGCAGTTAAACGTGATGCATCGGATATTCACTTTGAACCGGAAGAAGGGTTCCTGCGATTACGTTATCGAATCGATGGCGTACTAAGGCAGATACGCAGCTTGCATAAGGATTACTGGTCAGCGATCGTCGTGCGTTTAAAGGTCATGTGTACAATGAACATCGCAGAAACAAGAATTCCACAAGATGGACGTTTGAGCCTGCAGGTACAGGGGCATCGGGTGGACTTTCGTGTATCTGCACAGCCTACGACACATGGCGAGAATATCGTATTACGTGTGCTTGATCGTGCGAAAGGTATCGTGCCGATGGACCAGCTAGGTATACATGAAGAAACCCTGAATGAATTAAAAATGATGATGGCCAGGCCTGAGGGCATCATTCTTGTAACCGGCCCCACGGGTAGCGGTAAAACAACGACTTTATATTCGTTATTGAATTATGTGAAATCTGAACAGGTCAACATCATGACACTGGAGGACCCAGTGGAGTATCCGATGGATATGATCAGGCAGACCTCTGTAAATGAAGTGGCCAGAATGGGATTTGCTAATGGCATACGTTCGATGATGCGTCAGGACCCGGACATTATTCTCGTCGGCGAAATACGTGATGAAGATACTGCAGATATGGCGTTTCGTGCAGCTATGACAGGCCACCAGGTGTTATCGACGTTACACACGAATTCAGCAATAGGCACATTCCCGCGATTACTGGATATCGGTGTCCTGCCAGATATCATGACGGGAAATATTATCGGCGTTATCAGTCAGCGTTTGATACGTTTATTGTGTCCGCACTGTAAGTCTGAAAAAAAACCAAATGAGATCGAAAGTCAATTATTAGATATCGAGTTTGAAAGTAATAAGCACACCATCTATGAGGCAGAAGGCTGTTCGCATTGCGATAATACCGGGTATAAGGGACGGGTGGCCATCATTGAAGCTTTACGTATCAATTCTGAACTCGATGAGCAGATTGCAAAACGGGCAACCCTGGGAGAATTAAAAGCGACAGCAAAACTGACCGGTTATAAAACATTGGCAGATGATGCCGTACGATGTGTGCTCGAAGGTAAATCCTCGTTAACAGAAGTGTCACGTGTTATTGACCTGACGCAGCGATTGATATGAGGCCTATAGGTAAATAAAGTGCCTGATTATAAATTCAGAACAATAGATGCTAGAGGAAAGATCCGCAATGACACCATGGTGGCAAGTAACCCCATGGAACTGGAAAAACGCCTTGGCGCAATGGGTTTTGATTTATTAAGTTTCAAAGAACAGAGTAAAGCAGTTAAAAGTGCGTTACGTATTAAAACGATTAGCCGCCGGGAGCTGATCAATTTTACTTTTCACATAGAGCAGTTAATAAAGTCGGGCGTACCATTGATCGATAGTCTAAAAGATATTCGAGACAGTATGGATTACAGCCATTTTACCGATGTGCTGCAGACCATCATTGATGATATCGAAGGCGGTAAAACGTTGTCACTAGCACTAACTGAGCATCCTGCAATCTTTGATAAAGTTTATGTCACACTGGTACGTGTTGGCGAAGAAACCGGGCAGCTGGCTGATGTGCTGAAGGATCTGGCTGAGACGATACGCTGGCAGGATGAGTTAGTGTCACAAACAAAAAAAATTATGATCTACCCGGCAATCGTTTCTGTCATCGTATTACTGGTAGTAGCATTTTTGATGATGTATCTGATGCCGCAATTATTACCATTCATTAAAAATATAGGCTCAGAGATTCCGATGCATACGCAGATTTTGATCGAAGTATCAGATGTCTTTGTGAATTACTGGTATTTAGTATTTAGCCTGCCGGTTGTTTTGTTTTTTGCGATAAAGATTGCAGAAAAGAAAAATGAAAGGGTAAGACATTACATCGATGGCATTAGATTGAAAATATGGCTGATCGGGCCGCTGCTGACGAAGATTAAATTAGCACGATTCGCCAATTATTTTGCCATGATGTATAGCTCAGGTATCACCGTGCTGGATGCGTTAAAAATATCAGAAGACATGGTTGATAATATGGTTCTAGAAGAATCGATCAATGAGGCGAGAAACAGCATTTCTGAAGGTGTGATGATCAGTAAAAGTTTTGAGGCCGTCGGTGTATTCCCTTCGATGATCGTACGTATGTTGAAAGTCGGTGAAGATACCGGCGCCATGGACGATGCGCTACTGAACGTCAGTTATTTTTATAATCGCGAGGTAAAAGAGTCCATTGATAAGATTGAGCCAACGATATTACCGATACTGACTGTTATTCTCGGCGGCATTATGATGTGGATAATGATGGCTGTATTAGGCCCAGTATATGATGCTGTTGCCGGGGTGAAAATATAATCATGAAGCGCCTGTTTCATTTTACCGGATATCGATTAAGCGTCTTGCACTGGAAGGGCAAACAGCTTGTGGGCACAAGTTCTTTTGAACCGACAGCATATGGCTTAGACAAGTTTCGTAGTTACCTGTTAGAAACTGAAAATATCCCGGGTAAGTTTCTTGTCGATGTGATCGAGGAAGATTTTAGAAACGAAAAAATACCGCATGTAGGCAGCAAAGATAGAAAAGCGGTAATCAGTCGTCTGGTAGACCGATTCTATAGGTCAAGTCAGGAATATTGTTATAGCGAGGTTATCGGCAGGGAAAAAGGCGGGAGGAAAGATGACGTCGTATTATTAGGCGCGATGACCAACCCGCAATTAATTCAGCCATGGCTAAGTATTATCGATGAATGCGAGACGCCGCTCTCCGGCATTTGGACCTTACCTATAATTAGTAAAAAGCTGCTCAAGACCATCAAGGCGAATTCAGGCGTTGTATTACTTGTCAGTCAGCAGGTCAATAGTAACGTAAGACAGACGCTATTTAGAGATGGCAAGTTGATGTCTAGCCGCCAGTCGATAATCAATCAGGATATTTCAGATATCTCAAGCATCGGTGATCTGGCCGCGCCTGAAGTCGGGCGAACGATCGATTTTTTGCGGGCACAAAATCTGGTTGCTGCAAATGAAGTAATTAACATACATATATTGGGTAGCGAAGAACAGTTGCCGTCACTGCATAATTCCTTCAAAACTAATGAACAGCAGACAGTCGTCATCCACCCGATTTCAGAAGTCCAGAAAAAACTTGGTTTGTCTGGCGTTGCCAATAAATTTTCAGACGCGATATTCTCCTGGTTATGTGTAAGTCAGGACATTGCGATGAGCCATTATGGGTCACGAGCGTTATTTAGTCGTTATCATAATAAACTGGCAGCTACAGCTTTATATATAACCAGTCTGTTTGTGGTGATAACAGCAGTTCTACTCACAGAAGCAAATATTTCAGACGCGATAGAGTATGAGAAGTCGATCACTTTATTAAAGATGGAAGAGAAAAACTATAAAGAATTATACTCGGAGAAGTTCAAGGACTTTGAACAGGTTTTTGAAAATGCAGGGGTAATGAATTCGGCGGTTGAGCTGGCTGATCGCATCAAAATAAATAGCGCAACATCCCCATTGGACTTTCTTATAAGTTTAAGTGAAGTCATAAGCAAGGACACTGATCAGTCATTACATATCGATAAGATCGAATGGCAGGCTGTCAATATCAATGAGAAGAATAGCGAGTTAGAAACAGCTAATTTCACCGGCAAGCTACCGGTTAAGCATAGCGCCGTAATCACAGGCCGGATTGATGACCCTGATAATAATTACCGCGCCTCGATCAACCACATACAAAAGATTATTAATTATTTAAAGAGCGATCCAAAAATAGAAGAGGTAACAACGCTGACTCTGCCGGTTGATCTTCGATCTGAAAGCCAGTTTTCTAGCGAGTCCGGTGTCAATGTTAAAAAGGGTAAAGATTCTGTCTCAGGACTTTTTTCTCTGAAGATTATCATGAAGGCGCCAGACCATGTTTAATTATATTACACCGGGACTGAGGCGTGCATTAGGCATATTTATGGCCTCGATTATTTCAAGCATAATAGTGACGTTGCTTTCATTTGTATATATGGATGGCGTCTACAGTGATCAACAGTTAGCAAAACGCGATATGCGTGTCTGGCAGTCAAAAATAAACAGCTCGGTAGAAAATAACCAGATCATCGATGAATTTGAGAGTAACTTTTTAAAACTGGTCAATCAGGGCGTCGTTGGTGCAGAAGATCGATTAAGCTGGTTTGAGACGATTCAGAATACGGCTCAAAAAAGAGGAATGCCTTCAGTCAGATACGGTGTCTCCACACAAGAAGAAGTAAAAGAAAAAAATATTAAAAGTGAATATAAGGGCATAGATGTTTTTAAAAGTGTAATGACATTAGATATAAAGATGGCGCATGAAGGCGATCTGTTTGCCCTGTTAAATGATCTGAGAAAAGCCAGCGGCTTGTATGCGGTTGATAAATGTAATATCGAAAAGTTCGGCAAACAGGCGGTAGATATAGAAAATAATATGAAAGCCTACTGTGAGCTCGGCTGGTATACGTTTAGAGGCTCTAATGCAAACAAGGCGCGCGGCTCGTAAACGTTGGGGTGCAGGTTAAATAAAATGCAGATTAAGATAACATTAATAAGCGTGATTTGTTTTATAAGTAGCAGTACGGTGTATGCCGATTATGATGAGGCTGATCTGAAAAAGTTATTTACAGACAAAAGCCAGCGTATACAGATCGATGCTGCACGCAGCCGTAACTATACCGGTTCAGAATTAGAGAAGACGAGCGAGATCAGCGTTTCCGGTTATGTAAAACGCGGCGATGGCAGAAGCGTTGTTTGGGTAAATGATAAAAGTACATTAGATAATTTAAAGATGGGCGATGTCAGAGTTCACCATTCAAGCATCGGTAAAAATAAAAAAGTAACTATCAGCGTCGATGGTAAAACAGCACAACTAAAACCAGGAGAAACCTGGATTAAAGAAACGGGTAAAGTAGTTGATAGCCACGAGTAATAACATGGCTAAAAAAAAACAGAAAGGTATTGCAATGCTGATGATAGTCATCGCGCTGGCGTTAACGATTTCGGTATATTACTTTTCTACAGTTTCGGTCGTTGATATTAAGAATGATAATACATTAAATACCCAGGCAGAACTTAAGCGAGCAAAGCAGGCTTTGCTGGATTATGCGTTAATAAACTGGCGAAGGGACGGCGAAGGCGGGAAAATAGGAAAGTTGCCGTGCCCAGATTATTTGGCGGCTGCTAATGAAGGCAGTCAGGACGGAAATTGTGGTACAGCGTATGCTAATGCCAT
>JBFFVI010000018.1:0-15029 GCA_041570895.1 Gammaproteobacteria bacterium | reverse complement strand
TGTTTTATCTTTAGTGCTGGTTTGATTCGATCTGCGCATCATCGCCTCGACGCGTGCGGCATTGATGGCTTGCTGGTTAATGATTTTAGGGTACAGTAGATGCATCTTATCGACCAGCAGCGCCTGTTCTCTTGCCGTGAGCTCAAGTGTTTCTCGCTGTGCATCTCTTAAAAAATCCAGAACCAGAAGATAAGGCGATAACCAGTTTATAAAAGCCTCGACCAGTGATGAATTGGTCTTGTTCTGCCACTGTTGTTGAACCAGCAGTTTAGGGAATAAGCGCGGAGATAGTTCACGATTAACTAATCTTTCATCCAGGTTGATGCCGGTTAAACCTTTGCCATCGTTAAACTGGTTGCGATAAAACCATTGAGCGGCAGGCTGGCTGCCAGCGCGCTGGTTGATTATCTGGTTGAGTAGCTCACCGGCCGTTGTGGTTCTCTCATCTCGTGGAGGATATTCTTTTAAAAACTCCTGTTTGCAGCGTAATCCAGCCTCCCAGGTTAAATTCTCGGGTGTGTGAATTTTAGATTCATCACAGACACTATCGAGCAATGCCAGGGGTTCGTCGGTGTGTTCTTCAAGAAGCCAGAGTTCGTATTTATCATCAGATCGATATGGGCATTGATCAGCATGTTCCTGCAGGGCGTCCAGCAATGCATTGCCTATCGCCTGGATCTCATTGTAGTGATATGAAGCGATCAGTGGTGAGCGTAACAGGCCGTTGTTTTTATTCCAGTCACCAAAACGGATGTCTGGCATCTCGATGGCAAAAAATTCCTCCGGATCATCTGTCGGACAGTCGAAAGTATCGTGGATATAAAGAGTCCAGTTTACGCCATCGATGGTCACTGCATCAGCGCCGCCGATGGAGATGATATTCATTACTCCACGAAATGGGTTAAGAATTCTCTGGCTGTAACAGGAAACAGGCATAGTTAAAACTTAGCTTATTTTTAAGTAGATTTCATTGTTTTGTTGCTTAATGAATAAGGCCAAAATTAATATTTCACATTGATAGGCGTTCTATTTATTGCTTGCTGGCAGTTAATATTATTGATTCAGATCAAAAGTGCGTGCGTGCGTACATAGTAGCCTGCGTGATTAATAACGTAAGGGGGGAAAGGAAAATGTTACAAGAAGGTGATAAGACGATTTTGACTAACGTGGCGAAAGTCATTACGGTATTGGTGGTGGTGATGTTTGTTCTGATGTTTGTCGCGAGTTACGTGGGCGGCGGACAGTAGAAATCTCCTGTTTTGAATTTAGTTATTAAATATCAGTTACTTACAGCATCAGTGTTATGGCAGTAGTCATGGCTATATTTAATTTGTTGGTTGAATCTGGTCAGATTATAATGACCTGATTATGGATAGAGTCGCGCTTGCTATAACCCTTCTGGTGGTACTAATCTGTGGTCTGATCGCTTTTCTCAGGGTCTATTTTGGCAATCAGCCCTGGAGCCTATAGGGATCATCTGTATCTTTAGGCTCCCTGGACGACTCAAAATCTGCTAAGATATGCGGCTTTTTAGTTTAGAGCGGACGAGTACTATGCAGATCGAACCCAATTCAGTGGTAACCCTTCACTACACACTTAAAGATAATGACGGTAACGTTATTGATCAATCCGATGACGGTAGTTTTTTATATCTGCATGGCGCGATGAATATAATCCCCGGTCTGGAGAATGCGCTGACAGGTAAATCCGCTGGCGAAGAGTTATCTGTAACCGTTGCTCCAGAAGAGGGTTATGGTGAAAAAGATCCTCAGCGTATACAGGAAGTTCCTAAAGAAATGTTTGAGAACTCCGGTGAGATCGAAGTAGGACTGCAGTTCCATGCGCAAGGTCCTGACGGCGGCGCTGTTGTAGTAACCGTAATCGAAGTAAAAGATGATGTCGTCGTTATCGACGGAAACCACGCCCTGGCAGGTGTTGATCTAAACTTTGATGTCAAAGTGATCGAAGTGCGCGAAGCATCAGAAGAAGAGATCGAACACGGTCATGTGCATGGTCCGCATGGACATGACCACTAAGGTCTGATTTTATGCCCATCTATATCAAACATCGTTAAGAAACTTAACGATGTTTGATATAACTTTCTTGTCGTGAATGATACGACGATGTCCCAATCCCCTGGTTTTAATAAAACCTGCATCAGGCCATGCCTGAGCAATCTCTTCACTATTCTGCCATGGTATTTCAGCGTCATCTTCATCATGAATGAGTAAGCTTTTGCCGGTTAAATTTTTAACATTTTTTATGGCATCAACAGCATCTCTGGTTATTTGCCCATGAGTGGCAAATAACCTTCTAGTCATAATTTGTACCACGCTATCCGGTAGATTCAGTATGCGCTGGAAGTTATCAAGGATTATCTGAAAATCTTTTGGTGGGCAGATAAGCGCGCAGCGATCTACCTTTAGTCCCAGTGACATAGCGTATATTAAAATCATGCCGCCAAATGAATGGGTGATGGCGGCGTCAAATTTCCCGTATTGTTTATTGAGTGCAAGTACAGCATCAGTCATCTCAAGTGCGCTGGTCTGCTTGCCAGGTGAATTTCCATGAGCGGGCCCATCAAAGCTGATAACACGATACCCGATCGAGTTAAGTTTTTCGATGTAATTAACAATCTGTGTACCGCGCCCGGTCCAGCCATGTATGAATAATAATGTTGCCTTTGTTTCTGTGGTTTTATCCTGCCAGATATAGACAGCTAGAGATTGATCGTTGACATCTATGGTTTCACGCGTTGCTGAGTTTAAAGCGGAAAGTTCATATCGAGGCGTTTTAAATCTTGTCGTGGAAAACCATTGCTCATAGGCGAGTTTTCCGAAGTAAGCAGGGAATAATGGTCCTAGAGAACGATACATAAAACGGATTAAGCGGAGGCTAAAAGCTGTCTTCGCTGCTAGTGGTTTTTTATCAGGATTTTTCATCTGGTGTTTTTTATTGATACAATACTAAGATTATTTACAAGTAGAGAGTCGTTACGGGTTAGATCTATGTTATCAGATGAAGAGTTACATCAATTGTATTATAAAAAGGAATCAGGGATACATGGTGAAGGTTTGTTTTCGCGCAGCACAATAAAGCAGGGCGATTACATGGGGGAGTATGATGGACCGATGGTTACCGAAAATGGTTCACATGTACTCTGGGTGGAAAAATATGATGAAGTCTGGATCGGACGCGATGGAAAAAATTTGCTGCGATACCTGAATCATAGTACTGAACCGCATGCTGAATTTATCGAGTTTAAGTTGTATGCGTTGCGCGATATTTCCCCTGATGAAGAGATCACTATCGACTATGGCGAAGAGCCATAGCTGATTTATCTGTTACTAATACTGTTTTCAGGCGGCTTTGCTGTCCTGTAGTTTGAATGATAAAACCTGTTTGCAGGCATTGCAGTAATACTGGCCATGATTCTTTTTGATTCTGTTGTGCCTGATAATGCCTAGCTGGTGTTCTCGGCAGCCGCAACGGTAAGTGAATAATGTCCTGTTTCTTAGCGGTATGCCGGTCAGGTCATAATTTGCAGTGACCGAGGCATCAGCGCCAAAGGCTTGCATTATTGCTTTCCATTCTTTGCCATGAGGCCGGATATTATTTAAGCCATAAAGGATATCGCTGACATAGTGTGCGACTTCATGAGGTATAGTGGTTTTAAAGTTATCAGTAAAATATTTGGAAAAAATATATGGATTGTATCTGATCTCCCTTGTATGGCGGATGATATGACGTCTCACACGGTACATGCCAGCCGAGCGGCCTTTCAGGTTGAAAGTAATATCAACAGCCACATTTTTTAAGTCAAATAACTGAACGGCCTGCTTGATGTACAGCCGTGTTTCTTCGATTACCTGTTGCTGTAAATCGGCAGTTAAAGGCGTGATGACAGGCGGAGATTGATTCATTATCTGCGGGCTTACTCAGGCGCGTGAAATAAATTCCCGCGTTTCCGTATTGATTTTAATCATTTCGCCCGGAGTTAAATATTCTGGTACCTGCACGACCAGACCTGTCGTTAAAGTCGCTGGTTTAGTGCGTGCTGAAGATGAAGCTGCTTTCATTGCAGGTGAGCATTCGGTAATCTCCAGTGCCATGGTTGCGGGCAGCTCAATACCGAGTAACTCACCCTCGCTGATAAGTGCATTAATACCTTCAAGGCCATCGAACAGGAAGTCTGACTCATCTTCTACGGCATCTGCAGCTAAGATGAATTGATTATAATTCTCACTGTCCATGAAAGTGTATGAGTCGTTATCATGAAATAACAGCTGAACGGAACAACGCGATATGTCTACTGGTGTGATGGCTTCATCACCTTTATATCGGCGCTCAAACTTTTGTCCGCTGCTGATGTCACTCCCAGTTACTTTGTATAATGTGCTTCCGCTCCGTGATGAAGGTGATTGTACAAATACTTTTTTAATCAGTATTTTTTTATTGTCCTGATCAATTACCAGTCCTTTTTTTATTTCATTGGCTTTCATGGCTTATAATGTCTATTTGCTAAAGTTTATTTTTTAATTATGAGTGATTTTTCATGCAGGTGAAACATTTATCTATCCCTGACAGTGAAATTATTATGACAGCTGTGCGTTCGCAGGGCGCAGGCGGGCAGAATGTTAATAAGGTTTCAACTGCGATACATCTGAAGTTTGACATCGTTGCATCAAGCCTGCCAGCAATAATCAAACAACGTTTATTAATGCTTGGTGATCCGCACGTGACTAAAGATGGTGTATTTATTGTCAAGTCTCAACAAACTCGAAGTCAGCTGACAAATAAACAACAGGCCCTGTCACTGCTGCAATCATTTATTGCGCAAGCGTTGACAGTAAGAAAACCCCGAAAGAAAACAAAACCTACAAAAGCTTCAAAAATGAAACGGCTCAATGCTAAGAAAAAGCGCGGTGATATAAAAAAATCCCGTCAGAAACTGGACGAGTAAACAACAGCACTTTTAGATCTATTACCTAAGCAGGCTAGAACCCAGGTGTTCGGTCAAATAGAGATTTTCAGGGATCTTGTCTTTAATTTTCTCATGTAATTCAGGCAGGCGAGACCAGTGTAAGCCCTGCTTGTGATGGTGCGCTGTGTGATAACCGAGGTTGCCTGTCAACAGATTGTAGATGGGGCTCATTATGTTATAAGACGCTTCAAAATCATTGTCGACATCCAGGCCAGCGTGGTGACCGTACGTTACCCAGGCAGTGAAAAGCAGGCTGACCATCATCGGTAAAATAAAACAGAACAAGGCAGGTAGTGGCTGGTACCAGAATAATACGGCGAGAACTAACAAGGTTACTGTCGATGCTATCAAAAATGTTTTAAATGGACGAGGGTGTTTTTTTCCAACCATGTAAGCACGATAGTATGCGGTAATCGCTACATTGAATGAGTATTCTGCTCTTCCCATGTTTTTACCATTTTTTCGTTTCCAGCGACTTTCATCAGTGGTTTGATCAAGATAGTGATGGTGATGACCTAAGACATGGTGCAGAACCCATAGTTTAGAGGTTGCACCTGTCTGCAATGCATAGATCTGTTCAAGTAAGCTATTGAGGAAAGCGTATTTAAATGTTGGGGTATGTTGATGATGATGGTTCCAGGCACAAATGATGCCTTTAGGCCAGATCATGATTAGCCAATAGGCCACCAGTAACCATATATTATCGATAAGAAAATATGCGGCGATATCCAGGGTAAACAATAAAGTGATAATTAAAACAGGTATGCGATCTTCGCGGTATTTAAATAGGTGCATTATTCGTGTGTTTGGAGGTAAATATGAATTATAGGAAAGTTTCAGCTTTATGGCTTTCGAACATTTAGCGCGGTATCGAGTTGATCGTATAATTCTGCTTACATAGTTAAAGGAATCTGGTGGATTATAGCAGAATCTTTTTAGGTAATTAAGCGATGTTGCTTAAACACGACGAAAGCTGTGTTCAGGGTTTTCTTTGAACCATGTAAGCAGTTGATTTATAGTGGTATTTGTTTTTTCTTCAGTGAGAGGGGATGCCGCGACTGCGCCCCATACCGGCGCTGGCCAGCAGGCATCAGTTGTAAACCTTGCTATATGGTGAATGTGCAACTGCGGTACGACGTTACCCAGTGCCGCGATATTAAGTTTATCAGGCTGGTAAATATCTTCCAGGCAATGGCAGAAAAACATCGATTCACTAAGTAGCTGTTGTTGATCTGAAGCCGATAACTGATGTATCTCAGTGATGTTTTCACGGTTGGGCAGCAGAATAAACCACGGGTAGTTGGCATCGTTTACCAGTAAAAGTGTGCATAAGGTGAACTCGCCCAGTACGGTGCAGTCTTTTTCGAGTTGAGGATGAAGTTTTATCATAAGTATGGATATCATTTTTGATAAATGGATTAGTATGTCATTGTTATGATATCTGAAACAGAGTCTACCGAGGTGAAAACATGGCTGATTGGTTAACGGGGGAAGTGGTTGAAAAAATACAGTGGAATAAACGATTGTTTTCTCTGCGGATACAGGCTGGCTTCCAGGATTTTATGCCAGGCCAGTTTGTGCGTGTGGCTCTCGATATAAACGGTGAGCGAGTAGCAAGACCTTATTCGTTAGTCAATAAGCCTGGAGAAGAACTTTTAGAGATCTATTTTAATATCGTGGATGAAGGGCCGTTATCGCCAAAACTTGCAGAGCTCAAGGTTGGCGATGAGATTTTTGTCACTGATCGAGCCAATGGTTTCTTGACGGTGGCAGAAGTCCCGGAATGTAAACACCTGTGGCTGCTGGCAACCGGTACCGGTGTAGGCCCCTTCCTTTCTATTCTGAAAAGCGAAGAGGTATGGCAGCGTTTTGAAAAAGTCGTATTGGGCTATTCGGTAAGAGATGTTTCAGAACTAACGTATCAGGAACAGATAGCTGCCATTGAGGATTTGCATGCTACGCAGTTTTCTTTTGTCCCGTTTGTAACGCGCGAGAAAACAGAGACTGCGCTGGATCAGCGAATTCCGCATTGTCTGGTCGATGGGTCGTTTGAAAAAAGAGCCGGCATCGTCATCAATGCAGGCGACTCGCATATCATGATGTGTGGTAACTCGGCAATGATCAGTAGTGTTTCCGAGCTGCTGGAGGAACGTGGCTTGCGTAAACATCGGCGTCGTGAACCTGGACATATAACGACTGAGAAATATCATTAATCGCCCGGCAACATCGGCTGTATCCTAAGTACTCTTTAAAGATTGTCTTCCAGAAAATTTTTGAAATTATGGGCATCAATTATCTGTGTGCCATCACAGTTAAATTGCATTCTGACGATTCCCTGCACGATACACATGGTTATATTGCGTAAATAGTATTCTTCGATATCACGCAGTTTTCTGACGGTGGATAATATTTTAGGAATGTTATCCGGCTCTAAAGGGATCCAGTGTTGTGAGCGACGATTTAAAATATTCTGCCAGTAAGAGGGTATTTTTTTGTAATATTCGCTGGCGCGTAATGTCGCATATAACTCACGCATGAGAGTGACTTTGTCATCGTATGTTATCAGCGGAAAATGACGATCGATGTAATCATGGTCTGCGATTTTTTCAGCATCGTGTATTTCCTGGCGTAAGGGGTCAAATACCGAGTTGGTTCGAATTTCGCCGCTGTTGAAACCGACGAAGATTCGATAGATGCCGCGATTTAACAGGATGTCTTCCAGGTTCGGCTCTAATTGGTCGAATAAACTGTCGACCTTGCTGTCATAACGTTTTCTTAGAGGTGCACTTTCACGTAATGAGGGGTCGCCTTTAATGCCGATCAAGACCTGTTCAGAATTCAGTCCTGCTGCGCTGACAATGCTTTCTTTTAAGATGAGTTCTTCTAACTTATCTTCTTCACTGCGGTCCACATCTGTTACCATATTATCTTGGGTGTTGATCAATTTCGCTATGCATGAATATTCTGAAGATTTACAATTTATGACAAATTAAAGTCAGAGTAGTGATTAAATTGACTATAATAACTAATACGATATGACAAATTTGTGAAATTCTTCCTGATAAAATCGTATAATAATACTTTTAGTGTTTAAATTATTGATTTTATTGGTTTAACTGGTTAGAAAAATATTATGTATGAAGCTTTCTACGGTTTTAAGGAAAAGCCGTTTTCGATGCTGCCCGATCCGGGTTTTCTGTTTTTAAGTAAAAAACATCAAGCAGCGCTTACTTTACTTGAGTATGGATTGCTAAACCACGTCGGTTTTTGTGTGGTTAGTGGTGAAGCGGGTGCGGGTAAAACAACCATTTTGCGCGCTTTACTCGAGCGTGTGCCGGATGATGTTACTGTCGGTTTGATCACCAATACCCACCAGTCTTTTGGTGGTTTGCTTGACTGGATACTCTCTGCCTTTGACCTGCATCAACCCAACCTGACACACGTCGAAATGCATCAGTTATTCATGGAATATCTGATCGAAGAATATGCCAATAACCGGACAGTACTGTTAATTGTCGATGAAGCGCAGAACATGAAACCTGATGCGCTGGAAGAATTGCGCATGTTGTCCAATGTGAATTCTGAAAAAGATCAGTTGATGCAGGTCGTTCTGGCGGGGCAGCCAGCGCTAAAACAAACTTTGCGATTGCCAGAGTTGATGCAGTTTGCACAACGCGTAGCTGTCGACTACCACCTGGAATCTCTCGATCTCAAAGAAACCTGTGGATATATACAGCACCGCTTAGTTATAGCTGGTGCAGAAAAAGATGTGTTCACACCTGCGGCATGTGAACGTATTCATAATTTTAGTGGCGGTACACCGCGGTTGATCAATCTGTTATGTGAAACCGTGCTGGTTTATGGTTTTGCTGACCAGCGGGAAATGATCGATGTGGATCTGGTCGATGAAATGGTGCTGGAGCGCATGAAAGATAGCGTTGTGCCTATCGTTAATCGTGATATTGCTAAAAAAAGTAACAAAGCGGCCAGTAAAGAACTGGAAAAAGATTTTCCGTGGATTCAGCCTCGAGACGGTGAGCAGGCTGCAAAAGCAAAAATTAATACTAGCGCAGATGAAAAGCAGCAAATAATTTCAGAAACTATAAAACCAGCTGAAAAGCAGGAAGTTAATGCAGGCACGATAAAACCAGAAATTGCTGAAGCTGACGAATCTGTTGCAGTCGAGAAAAAAACAGTAGTCAGTAGTCAGCAAAATAAAATAGCAGCTACAGCTACGAGCAATAAACCGAAAGCCAGTGACAGAGGCCGGGTAAATAAGGCGGAAACCATAGCTGTTGATGAATTACCCTCCGTAGAAGAAAAATCTAAGGCATCAGTGTCAGGGAAATCTAGCAATCATAAAAATGACGACGTTTCCATCAAGCCAGGTGGTGACAGAGAAACTCGTAAACAGATGATTAAGTACGGTGCAATTGCTGGCATTTTTTCACTGTTTCTCATCGTGTTCTCAATGGTACTCAATAGTGAAGATGAAAACACGTCAGGTGTTGCTGTTACAGACGAGGCTAATAAAACCTCAGAGCAACAGGAGCTGGAGAAGGCACAGTTAAAAAAATTGCAGCTTGAAGCTGAAGCCTTGAAAAAAGAGCGAGATGCCGCGCTTGATAAGATAGAACAGGAAAAGCAGGCTAAACTGGAAGCCGAGCAGCAGGCTGCAGCGAAGGCAGCACTTGCTATAAAAGCAGCAGAAGAGAAACGCAAGGCCGAGGAACAAAAGGTCATTGCCAGAGCAAAAGAACGAGAGCGACAGGCAAAACAGGCGGAAGCAAAAGCAAAAGCAGAAGCTGACCGTATTAAGCGTGAGCGAGATAAATTAGAGGAAGAAAGACGGATCATGAACGTGCGTCTTGAAGAAGAGATGCGTTTAAAGAAACAGCAAGAAGCATTACGCCTGGAGGCAGAAGTGCGTCGCTTAGAGCTTGAGCTGGAACAGAAAAAACGTCTGGAATTAGAGGCCTTGGAGAACAACAAGCAAGCGCCAGTTGCAGAAGGCGGGCAGACGATACCTAAAAAAGATATTGCAGAATGTAGCGGACCTACCGCTAGATTTAAATCAGCTTGTCGTTAATAGATGTCTGGATTATTTTTTGTGGTTAAATGTTTCACCGGTATTATCAGCCGGGTTTTGTACGGTTTCTTCATCAGGAAATAGCGTCTTTAAATCGGCCATGCTTAAGGTGTCACCTTTTTCATCGTAACGTTGCCAGATTAATTCCCAGCGTTCGTCGTTAAAATAAAAGCCGGTCGGCAGTAGACAGACAACTTTTTGATTGAAGTCGGTGATAACTTTGGGTTCGATTAATTTTCCTGCAGACATACCCTGGAGACCTGAATGAAGTAATTCGTTATTATATCGAAGTTATAGTTTAACGGACTTTTTATTGAATGAGTGTGACTAACAAACCAGTTTTATTGTCAATTACCGAGCTTGGCGGTTATCCAGATTTTACCTCATTATATGAATCACTAGGTTATCAGGTAGAAAAAACCGATAGCGTTCGCAAAGCTGTAAAGCTGATCCGCAGCAAAAAACCCTCGGTGATGGTTGCGGAATTTAACTTCCAGTCTGATTTTCGTGATCGCACCAGCAGTCTCTAAACCCTGTTATCCAGTACCCAGGGCGTGACCGACGCCAGTATGATCGTTTTTTATGAAAAAGAGTTTGAGCCGCAATATCAGCGATTTCTACAGACTTTTTCTGTCGCTGCTTCCTTAACGTTTCCTGTCGAGGAAGCGGAATTGCGTTCAGCACTGCTGAGTATATCTACTAAGATAGGGTGAAATCGTTATTATTACCCTGCATTTTGCGTGTTTCTATTGATCCTAAAATGCTGTAAAAAGCACTACTATTTTATGTTTTAAACGGTTTTTCTTATGACAGGCAATAAAGAACTCGACGAACTACTGATTGATAGTTCAACTCCCGAACAGTCCAAAGAAGATATCCAGAAATATCTTGATAAAAAACAGGCGGCTTATGACGCGCTCGAGGCCAGTGCGGCACCTGTCGATCGTGCGCGGTTGCAGCTTGATGTGGCTGAGGCGCTGATCGGCATGGGGCGTGCAGATGAGTCCTGGGAAAAAGCACGTTCTGCGCTGGATACTTTTATCGAGCTCGAGCAGTGGCAGGATGCGGTAGAAAGTTGTGACGTACTGTATCAAAGTGCTCAGCCTGCCTCACTTGTCGCATTAGCGCACGGTGTCTGGTTATCGGTGACTTACCCTGTCGATCCGACCTTGACCGTTAACATGCTGAGTTACGTCGTTGATGAAACACCGGCAAAAGCGGATGGTGCAGCAGTGGCTGCAACGGTGGCACATTATGTCGCTGATATTCGCGCTGCGGAAGATCAGCATAAGAGCCTGACTTTCCTGACTAAACAGATGCTTGCCAATGTGGCAAAAGGCCATTCCGGGGCTGAAGATCAGGAGGCATTAAGCGCGTGGATGGAACGTCTGGAACTGCTTGATCCCGATGTATTTCTCCCTCGACTATCGCTTGTTTTAGGTGCCATTGTGCCCGCAGATCAGTGGTGGTTTGATCGAGACGCTTTAAGAGAAAAAATTCCACAGTAAAGATATGTCACGACTAATCTGGCTATAGATGGTCGTGTTTTAATCCAGTGAAAGTTCGCTGGTATCGGGGATATCGGCTTTTATTGCAGGTTTGGGGTTTTCGATTATATCGGCACCTGGTTCTGCCATGGTGATGCTGGAAATGTCATCAATCTGTTGAGGGATAACTTTTTCGCTGTGTTCGAGTACATCAGCACCAACTTCGGCCATGGTGATGTCGCTTATGTCCTCGATTTTCTGTGCCGGAGTTTCCACCGGGTGTTCTAAAACATCGGCTCCGGTCTCTGCCATGGTGATATCGCTAATGTCGTCGATTTTCTGTGCGGCAACTTCCACTGGATGTTCAAGCACATCAGCACCAACCGGCGCCATACTTATTCCACTGGTATCTGTTTCGCTGACGCTGCTCTGGGGCTGTGACTGTGTTGCTGTCGTCTGTGGCTGTTTGGTTGCGCTGCTCGTGGGTGCTGTCGCAGCACTGTCTTCTTCTGTTTTCTCTGCGCAAGCTTCAAGTTTGATGACCAGGCCAGCATTTTCTAATGCGGCCTGATATTTCGCGGCCATGTCGGCATTTACTTTGCCTTTAATGACTTTGCGACCGCCAGCAAAGTAGGGAGCCAGCTTGGCTGCATCTGTCTTAAATATCTTCGCCATGTTTTGCATGACGGTGTCCTTGTCTTTACCGGTTTGTAATATACCGAAAAATACGACATCAAACAGTTCTTCGCTCATTTCTTAAACCTGCACTTTTATTATGAATGTTCTTTCATTAGTGTAGACGAAAAGCCCTCTGCCTTCATGCTTTGGGGCATGTTTTAATAGTAGAGTATCGGTAGAAATAAGTATAAATTAGCGCCGCGAAGGTGTACATACTGGTTCACGTTAGAATGTTATATTTTGCACATTCAGCAGCTAACCCAGACCTGTTGGAAGCAGTTAGTCTTTATTTTCTGGTTTGGTAAATTGTACAACGTGTGACTTTTTAGGCTCATCAGCATAACGAGGCCGTTTGTCCATGCTTTCGCCTGCGGCTTCAATAATCTCTTTTTCGCGAGAAGTAAGCAGCATAAAACAATGTTTAACGTTCTCGATCGTTTGAGGTTTTAATGGATGGGGGCGACCGGGTGGTGGCGTAGTGTCTCGCACTACCTCGGATAAGACTTTGCGTAATGTCGCCAGGATTTGATGTTCTTTTGAATGAAATTCTGTACTCATAATGTGATGTTTTCGTCTGACCGGCCTACCGGTATAATGGTGAATTATGTGTTTGGTATATAAATGCTTCTATAGACCTGAACGTGATAAGTTTAACAAATCTGGCGACAGATTGAGACTGGATTAAAAGAGATAGCCTAATGCCCTATTATGTATTTAAAATGACCTCGCCAGAAGGTATGAAACTAGTGAAAAATCTGGAATTAATTGGCGACTATGAGTCTTTTCGCGAAGCTAAGAATTTTGCAAAAACACAACGTGCTGAGCTTGGTGGTGACGATACAACGGTAGTAAAAGTGATGTACGCAGAAAACCAGTTACTTGCCGAAGAGCAACTACTGGCGTATAGAGAAAAACCCGTCGTTATGGAACATGAAAAATAACCATAAGCTGACATAGCGAAGTTTTATGGAAGAGGACGAGTATAAGTCGACTTATAGTGAGTTAACCTCCGTCCGTTGTGTCTTTGAGAAAGCGCTGACTAATCACCAGGCAAAGTGTGATTTATCCAGACATTTCTGCCTGGCTGACCGAGAAGGTTACTCGTGCGAAGATGCTGCGGCATCGTTAAATTGTAGTAAACTTCTGGAAAAGTTAAGAGAAAAGTCAATATTTGTACTTAAATTGCGCGATATTGATGGACCGCTGCCGCATAATATGGAGATTCGTGTACAAGTGGGTGGTGCCAGGGGATTAGCTAAGCTGATAAACGTCGATAAGATTGATAATATTCACCGGGTTCTAGATGAAGTAATAAACAAATTTGGCTCCCTCGACAGCTTGCCATACAGTGAGATTATTCAGTCGATTGAACAGTTTCAGGGCAGGCGTCGTAGACAACGTTAATATTGAATGAAGAGGTTTTCATGTTAAGTAACAATAAGATAGTGCGTGCTCATACAACAGAAGAATACGTCGATATGATCAATCAGGCTATCGATGAGACATTCGATCTACGTCAGGCAATCGAATTTGATGAAGAGTTTATGGCGGAAGGGCGCGCTCTGGTTGACGAGTTAGAGGCATGTCTAAAGGCATTATATGAATCCATGAAAGATGGTAGTTATCAGTTTGCTACTGGTGATTTGCCCTATGTCGCACTAATGAAAAACTATCATGAGGAAATGGTGCCTTTTAGATATCTTTTAAAGCGTATCAATGAAACACATATGAAAGGCCTTGAGTTGGACCAGTCTAAATAAAGGCTTCAGCTTACTCACAGTTTGTACATTTTTCTGTGGATAACTTTGTGGATGAAATATTTTTAGATTTTGCTTTAATTTCCCCATGCGATATTAGAAAAAATTTGAGTTATTCCTAACCCGTCTTTATTTTCAATAAATTCAGTAGCTTATGTATCATTCTTTAAGCTATATTTAACGAGTATGAGACTAACTACCTGTTTAATCGCCGAATCACTATATCTTGTGTCTTGTGCATAACTCAGACACAACAACGTTTTATATAGCCTATATTACTGCTGCAAAACGTGCATTATCTGATGGAGTTATAGGCTTCCTCTTTAGACACCGCTTCATAAGGCGTGTGGCGAATCTTGTCATGAACATGCATGCGATATTTCACAAAGTCTGCGGATTCGTCAAAATGTAAAAATGGGTTGCCTTCACACTGTGTATGCATCGTCGATGTCGGTGACTGCGGGGCATAGTTGTGCCCCGGGTGTAACACGGTAGCATCGGGTAGTTCGGTTTTCATCTTTTTCAACGTTTGAAACATCTCTTCGGGATCGCCACCTGCAAGATCGCAACGACCACAGCCAAAGACAAATAAGGTGTCGCCAGCAATCAGGTCATTGCCAACATGGTAACAGGCAGATCCCGGAGTGTGACCGGGCGTATGCAGTATATTAATCTCACTTTCGCCAATTTTTATCTGATCGCCGCCATGATGCAGAACTGGCCGGTTGAGTGTCGCCCCCCAGAATTTTGCTTCTGGTTTCAATAAGTGAATTTTGGCATCACTATGTTCCAGCGTCTGTTGCAGACCATTGATGTGGTCATGGTGACTATGGGTTAACAGGATATCAGTGATCTGGATATCTTTTGAATCAGCAAAGTTCAGCATTTCCTCGACTTCCCATGCCGGATCAATGATAGCAGCAGTGTTGCTGGCATGGTCGTGAATCAGGTAAACGAAGTTTTCCATGGGTCCCAGTTCCATACTGTGGATACTGTAGTTATCGTTTTGTGGCATGACAGACCTCTGCTTGTCT